>CAZMDO010000001.1:0-41996 GCA_964564445.1 uncultured Ruaniaceae bacterium
CCGGAGATCTTCAGCCTGGAGGACCAGCTCGAGGCCGCCGGGCTGCCCACCGACCGGGGCGTGGTGAGGGAAACTCGCTCTCGTCCGACGAGCTGACCCAGCTCGCGTGTTGGCCTCGTTCTGAGGACGTGGCGGCGGCGTTGCTGGTTGCCGTCGGCACGGAGCTCGGTATACGCTTTCCGGCGAGTAAAACGATTCACGACTGCTCCCGCGGAGGCGGCGACGTGCCTCTCGAGGCCCGTACGGCGGTTCCGCCTGGTCCGGACCGAACGACACGAGGACGACGATGTCACAGCACCGATCGCGGCAGAAGACAGCCGCAGCCGCCGTTGCCGCACTAGCCACAGGAGTCGCCGCTCAGCTCGCCCTGGCGACGCCGGCCGGGGCGGACCCCGGCCAGATCGAGCAGCGGTTCGACTTCGGCTCGAGCAGCTCGCCGGTCGCCGACGGATACACCCGCGTCACCCACACGACCCTCTACGGAGGCGGTGCCACCTACGGACTCTCCGACCAGGTGGCGGTTCGTGACCGCGGCGCACCCGATGACCTGCGGCGTGACTTCATCGTGGGCACCACCACCTTCTCCACCGACGTGCCTGACGGTGACTACTGGGTGACGGTGACCAGTGGTGACCAGATCGCCCCGAACCATACCGACCTGGCGATCGAGGGCGAGTCCCGTGGAACGCTGGACTCCGAGGCCGGGGAGTACGCCACCTGGGCCGACGTGGTGACGGTCGAGGACGGTCGCCTCGATCTGGACGTCGCGCGGGACGGGCGCCTGAACGGCGTCACGGTCTCGTCGCAGGTTCCGCCTACCGGACTGGTCTCCGACGTCGAGGTCGACGGCACGACAGTCTCGGTGCACCTGACGTGGGAAGCAGCGCAGGACGCGGAGCGGTACCGGGTGTACCGGGCCGGTGCCGATGGTCAGCCACAGCTGCTCGGCGAGACGACCGCGCCGGAGTACGTCGACCAGGATCCGGAGATCCAGCTCGGCGACACGCTGACCTACACGGTCACGCAGATCGGCTCCTCAGGCAGTGAGTCCGGACCGTCGCAACCGCTCGTGATCGAGGCCGCGGACGAGGAGCTGACCCCGCCGGCACCGCCCGCGGACCTGCGTATCGATGGTGACGATGGCGCGATCACCGCCGACCTGCGCTGGGACGCGTCCGCCGGAGCGCTTGCCTATGACGTCTATCGCACCGATCACCTCTCCCACCCGTGGGAGCTGCTCGGCCGTACCGACTCCACCACCTGGCCGCTGCCCGTCGGCCCCGCGTCCGACTGCTGCTTCAGCTGGACCTATGAGGTGCGGTCCGTCGGCGCAGGAGGCGTCTCCGATCCCTCCGAGAGGACCGTCCAGGAGAACATGGTCGAGGCCGTCACAGTGTCCGAGATCGATACGAGTGACGCGGGTGACGGGGCGCGGCCCTGGTTCGGCGATCTCGACGGCGACGGGCGCTCCGAGATCATCATGGTCCAGCCGCACCACATCAATGCGGGTGCGTTGTACACCGGACCGTTGGTCGCGGCTATCACCGCGTACACCGCCGCGGGAGACCAGCTCTGGCAGGTGGGGGAGGTCGACCCTGAGGGGCGCAACAACAGCCAGGACATCCCCGCCCAGGTCGTCGACGTCGACGGTGATGGCGACCTCGAGGTCGTCGCCGTGATGTACCCAGACGGTGACACCGGAGCCGAGGGTCGGTTCTACGTGTTCGACGGGGCGACTGGGGAGTACGTGCGCGACTTCGCGCTTCCGGCACCGGAGGCTCATGACGCCATCGTGTTCGTGGACGCCGACGAGGGTGACCACCCGGACGAGATCCTGCTGAAGAACCGGTACTCGAAAGCCTGGTTGCTGACTTCCGACGGCGAGGTTATCTGGGAGCACGAGGGGAACACGGGACACTACCCGTGGCCTTATGACTTCGATGGTGACGGCCGCGACGAGATCATGCTCGGCTACGACATGGTCACTGCCGACGGAGACGTGCTGTGGAGCGCCGATCTTCCAGACCATGCCGACACGATCTGGATCGCCGACATCGACCGCGACGGGACGGCGGACGTCCTCCTTGGCGGTTCGTCCACCTCGGCGCTCCGCTGGGACACCGGCGAGACCATCTGGCAGAACGATGACACCGTCGAGTCGCAGAACATCATGGTCGGCGAGTACCGCCAGGACCTCCCCGGGCTGGAGGTCTTCGGTCTGGACCGGATCGATCGTTCGTCGAACGGGCTGGACGGACTGTTCATGATTGACGCCGAGGGCAGGACTGTCTGGAAGGAGCAGCGTCAGACCCGCGGTTGCTACGGGACGATCCCTGAGCCCATCCACAACTGGCTCGGCGACGGCTCCGACCTGATCATGGTCTGGAACCGTGGTTGCGGCGAGCCGACCGGCATCCACTCCGGGGACGGTGAGTTCGTCACCGAGCTCGCCGACGCGCGCCTCTGGCACATCGACATGTGCGGTGACAGCAAGGAAGAGGTCATCGAGTACGTGCAAGGAGAGTGGCTGCGGATCCGGGCCAACGGCGAGTGCGACCTGCAGTCGCACATCACCGGCGAGCAGCGGCCGCAGTCCCCGCGCGAGTACAACTTCACCCGATACACGGCCGGGCAGACACCGGTCTCGGCGGTGATCACGGGGCAGCCGCAGGACCGGCAGTCACGTCCGGGGCGGATGGTGACCTTCACCGTCGATGCAGTGAGCGCCACGAGCTACCAGTGGCAGCAGCGTGCCGGTGACGGCTGGCGCGACCTGCCCGGTGAGACCGGCGCCGAGCTGACCCTGCGCGCTGTGCCGCCGCGGGCCGGGGACTACCGCGTCGTGGTCCACGGCGAGGTCGGCTCGATCGACACCATCTCCTCGCCGGTGACCCTGACCGTGCTCACCGGCCCTCCGGCGGCGTCCGGTGAGCGCTGAGAGGAGGCTGGTCGTGAGTCGGGCAGGTGGGAGACAGTGCGATGAGCGGTGAGCTGACCTGGCACGCCCTCGGCGAGCCGCGCGGCCGCGGCTGGCCGGCGGAGGCGATGGACCGTCGCTACGACCGGCTGCCCGGCCACGCCCGCGACCGGGTGCCCGAGCCGGTCTGGGGTCTGAGCAGGCACGCCTCCAGCCTGTTCCACGAGTTCGAGACCGACGCCACCGAGGTGCACGCGCGCTGGGAGGTCCGCGCTCCGGAGATGACGCTCGGGCACATGCCGGCCACCGCGACCGGCGGGCTCGACCTGTACGCGGAGAGCCCGCAGCGCCCGCTGCGCTGGGTCGGCTCGGCCGCGCCGACGGGCCTGCACTCCCAGGCCGTGCTCGCCGAGGAGCTGGCCCCGGCCCGGCGCCGCTACCGGCTCTACCTGCCGCTGGTCAACCAGCTCGCCGACGTGCAGGTCGGCCTGCCCGCCGGCGCCTACCTCAGCCCGGTGGCCCCGGAGGCACGGCCACCGGTCGTGTACTACGGAACCTCGATCATCCACGGCATCGCCGCCTCTCGTCCCGGGATGAGCCTGCCTGCCATCCTCGGCCGCCGGCTGGACCGGGACGTGATCGGCCTCGGCTTCTCCGGCAACGGGAAGATGGAGACCGCGCTCGCCGAGCTGCTGGCCGAGGTGGACGCCGCGGTGTACGTCGTGGACTGCCTGCCGAACATGGACGCCACCCTGGCGCGCCACCGTGCCCTGCCGTTCCTGCTCACGCTGCGCGCGGCCCGCCCGGACACACCGGTCCTGCTGGTGGAGGACCGCTCGTACACGAACGCCTGGCTCCGGCCGGACCGCCAGGAGGCGCACGCGGACTCCCGTCGCGAGCTGCGCGCCGCGTTCGAGACGATGCTCGCGGAGGGGGACAGTGCCCTGCACCTGCTCGCGCACACCGACCTGCTCGGGTCGGACGACGAGGGCACCGTGGACGGCTCGCACCCCACCGACCTCGGCTTCATGCGGATGGCCGACCGGGTGGCGCCGGTGCTGGCCGACCTGCTGCCGTCCTAGGCGCGGCCGGCCAGCACCGGAGGGTCACTGCCCGAGTGCCTGGGTGAGGTAGCCGAGCTCGGCGGCGGTCTCCGGGCTCACCCAACCCTTCTCGACTCCGCGCTCCAGCGCTCGCACGAACCGGTCTACGGCCCGGGCGGACTGGTCCACGCGGCCCGCCTCCAGGTGCCGCTGCGCCGTGGTGACGGCGCTACCCAGCTGGGCCGCGGCCGGCCGGGCGACCGCACCGGATGCGATAGCCGAGTCCAGCGCCGAGGCCAGCTCCGCCAGCGCACCCGGCAGCCACACCGTGGGCGTGGGCAGGTCGCGTACGTCCATGTCCGAGGCGAGGTAGTAGCTCGTCCAGGACGGCTGGTTGTAGGCGGTCTGCTGCCGGGCCACCTCCGCGCGGTACTGCACGTCGTGCATCAGCGTGGTCAGCGCCATGTCGGTGACCTCGGTGGACAGGTAGATCCGGATCGCGTCCGAGTCCACCGTGCGCACCAGCAGCTCCTCCCGCCAGTCGCCGAAGACATCCGCGACCAGCCCCGGGTTGCCCTTGGTGTAGTTGTTCGTCCGAGTGCCTTCGGCCACCAGCAGCGTGCCGCGCTCGCGGTCCTCGATCGTGGGCGTCTCGTCCCGGGATCCGTGCACCTGCTGGGTGCTGCCGTCCGCAGCCCAGTGGATCGAGGAGTTCGTACCGAGGCCCTCCTCGGCCAGCAGCTCCCCGGTGGCGCTGCGCAGGTCCCAGGCCCAGGTCTCCAGACCCGGGGTGGAGCGGTCCACGTCACCGACCATCCCGCGTCCGGTGTCCCGCCCGGAGTAGGCGCCGTAGAGCACCTCGCCGGTGGCCGCGTCGCGCAGGGCGTAGCCGTACGGTGCCCAGGCCCCGCCCTCGTGGACGGTGTAGATCTCCAGCCCGGGCCGGTTCGGGTCGATGTCGGTCACCTGCATCGCATCACCGTGGCCGAGCCTGGCCCAGGCGCCCGGGTCTGCGCTGTTCTCGGGCAGCGTGGCGAAGGAGCTGTACAGCAGGCTGCCGTCGTCGTCGATGGTGGCGGAGCCGTAGACGATCTCCTGCCGCCCGTCCCCGTCCACATCCGCGGCGGACAGGGAGTGGAAGCCCTGGGTGGTGATGCTGCCGAACTCCGGGTCGGTGCCGTCCACCCCGTGGGGGCTGTCGTTGAACGGGTTGGACATCGGGGTCCAGCCGGAGTCGACCATCCACCGCTGCTCGATGCTCTCCCCGTCCCAGTCGTAGGCGACGATGGTGCTGCGGGTGTAGTAGCCGCGGGCGAAGATCGCCGACGGGTGTCCGCCGTCCAGGTAGGCCACGCCGGCCAGGAACCGGTCCACCCGGTTGCCCGGCTCGATCCGGGACATCGCGTAGTCGCCCCACATCAGACCGTCGTCGTGGCGGCCGGGCTGGTAGCGCACCGTGTCCAGCTCGGCGCCGGTGGCACCGTCGAACACGGTCAGGTACTCCGGACCGGTGAGCACGAACCCTTCGAACTCGCGCAGCTGGTTGCGAGAGCTGCGGCTCGGGGCGTACTCGTCGATGAAGTAGTCGGCCAGCGCGCGGGCGTCCGCCTCGGAGAGGGGGTAGTCGTAGCGGGGCTCGATCCCGAACGCCTCCTCCAGGGTGGCCGGCCAGCTCCCGTCCTGCACCTGCGGGTGCTCGCTCCAGCCCTGGAACACCTCCACCAGGTGCTCGTAGTAGTCCTCGGCGCTCATCCGGTAGTCGTCGGTGTTGGCATAACCTGCCTGGACGTCCTCGGCGGGCATGGTGATGTACTCCGCCTGCCCGGCGCCGTCGGGACCATAGCTGGTGGTAGAGGTGCCCGGTGCGGTCTTGAGCATCACCTCCGAGCGGCCGTCGCCGTCGAAGTCGTAGACGAGGAACTGGGTGTAGTGCGCCCCGGCGCGGATGTTCGGGCCCAGGTCCAGACGCCACAGCTGGGTGCCGTCCAGCTCGTAGGCATCGATGTACACCGGCCCGGTGTAGCCCACCTGGGAGACGTCCTTGCTGTTGGACGGGTCCCACTTGACGATGTACTCGTACTCACCGTCGCCGTCCACGTCGCCGACGCTCATGTCGTTGGCGGAGTAGGTGTAGGACTCGCCTGCCGGGGTGACGCCACCGTCAGGACGGTTCAGCGGCAGATCGTAGTGGTCCTGCGCCCAGGGGGTCACCTCTTCGCTGGTGGCCACGGTCTGCCCGTCGACGACGGTGCTCACCGTGTACGTGGACGTTGCCGTGCCGTCGGGGTCGAGCAGGTTCGTGCTGTCGGTCACCGTGGCGATCGGCGCGCCGTCGCGCGAGACCACGAACTGCCCTCCGTGCTGCCGGTCAGTGTCGGCACCGGTCACCTCCTGGGCCAGCAGGCGCCAGCTGAGGTAGACACCGTCGGTGGTGACCGCGGCGACCAGTCCGCGGTCCAGGGCTTCCAGCTGCACAGCGGGTGCTGGCTCGGTCGGTGGTGGGGCTGCGTTCGCGCTCGTACCCACCAGGGCTGTGAGCAGCATCGTGCTGCAGACTCCCCCGGTGAACAGGCGACGGGACGTGCTGGGACTCATCGTCGATCCTTCCCTCGGTTCATCTTGAAACGATACAAACCGTGTCGGACATCGTACGGGGGTACTCCGCGCAGGTCAACCGTTCCGCGCGAGTACCCCAGCCCGCACATGGCCCAGGCGCGCGAACGCCCTCTGGTCCGCAACGGCGCTGGAACACGCGGACATCCTCCTTCGCGACCAGCGAGCGGGCTCCCGCCGCGCAGCGGGACCTTCGCGGAGGGAGGCTCAGACGTTGGCGAGGGTGATGCCGACCACGACGCCGACGACCAGGTAGCCCAGCAACGCCAGGCCGAACGCCCGCAGTCGCACCGGCGGTGCGAACAGCCATGGCACCAGGCAGGCGAGCACGATGCCGGCCACCAGCACCAGGAACGTGCCGCCGAGCAGGGCGTACCCGTGCGGGTCGCCGCTGCCCAGCGCGGAACCGAGCACCAGCCACAGGCCGGCCAGGAACGGTACCGCGAGCACCACGGTCGCTACCGCGAGCACGATCCGCCGTGCCGTCCAGGTGCCGCCTGGGGTGTCCGGCCCCGCTGTCGGCGCGGCCCCGGGCTCGCCGCGACCGGTGGGCTCAGGACCGGGAGCACTCATGCCGGTCAGCATACGGGCAGCGGGCCCGGGTCCGGCCGGCCAACCGTTCGACGCCGGGCTCGGCGCGCAGCCGGGCCGCCCACCGCGCCGACGGCGTGGCGGCCTCGTACGCTGGCCAGATGCTCCCGGACCGCATCCTCACCCTCGGCCACGGCACCCTCGCCGCGGACGACTTCGTGGCACTGGTGCGCGGCGCGCAGATCACCCGGGTGGTGGACGTGCGCTCCTTCCCCGGGTCGCGGCGCAACCCGCAGTTCGGCCGGGAGGCGATGACCGGGTGGCTGCCCGAGGCCGGGATCGACTACGGGTGGGAGAAGCGGCTCGGTGGACGCCGTCGCGGCGTGGGGGAGCGGTCCCGGCACCTGGGGCTGCGGCACCCGGCGTTCCGCTCCTACGCCGACTGGATGGAGACCGAGGAGTTCCGCGACGGACTCACCACCCTCCTGGACGCCCCGCCCGGGCTGACCGCCGTGATGTGCTCGGAGTCGCTGTGGTGGCGCTGCCACCGCCGGCTGCTCTCCGACCATCTGGTGCTGGTGGCGGGGGTACCGGTCTGGCACCTGATGCACGACGGCTCGCTGCGCGAGCACCCGGTCACCCCTGAGGCCGGTCTGCTCCCGGCAGCCGAGTCGCCCACCGGTGCGGCCATGGTCGTCTATGACGACGGCGCTCTCCCGCTGCCGGACCCCTCGCCGGAGTAGGGGGCGGGCCCGCCCCGCCAGACCGGGTGCGGTGCAGCACTGGCCGGAGCCGAGCGCCGGGGCCACCTTCTCTGGAGGCGAGCGCCGGGGCCGCCCGCCCCGGAGCGGTCACCCGAGCAGCTGCTGCAGCTCCTCACGGCCATCCACACCGAGCTTGCGGTAGACCCGGGAGAGATGGAACTCCACCGTACGCTCGGAGATGAACAGCCGCCGGGCCGCCTGAGCGTTCGATGCGCCCCCGCCGACCTCCCGGGCGACCTCGTACTCTCGTGGGGTCAGCTGACTGATCGCACCGTGTGCGGGGTGCGCCGTAGGTCGCGCCCGCCGTTCGCCGCAGGCGGCCAGCTCCGAACGGCAGGTCTGGGTCCAGGTGGTGGCGCCCAGCCGGGAGAAGATCTCCTCGGCCGTGCGCAGCCGCTCGCGGGCATCGCTCTTGCGGCGCTGCCGGCGGAGCCGCTGACCCCACAGCAGCAGGGTGCGGGCCAGCTCGAACGGAGGTCCGCTGGCGAGCAGCTCGACCGCACCGGCGAACCGGGCGTCGATCTCCTCCGGCGGGCAGACCATCGCTCGGCAGCGCCGTGCCAGGCCGACCATGGTGCGGTGCCGCACGGCAGTCATCTGCTGCTCGAACCGGTCCAGGTCCTCGAGCAGGTCCTCGGCGGTGCCCAGGTGCCAGCGGGCCTCGAACTCGTCCGCGAACCGGGAGGTGTATCCGCCGATCACGCCACCGGAGCGCCGCTCGATGGCAGCGGCCTCGGCGAGCGCGCTCGCGGCGGTGGTGAAGTCCCGGCGGGCGAGGGAGAGCAGTCCGCAGACGAAGGCATCCAGGTGCGCGGTGGTGGCCGGCCAGGCACGTGCACCCGCCCGTGCGCGCAGGCGGAGCTCCTCGCACCTGCGCTCGTCGCCCCGGGCGGCGTGCAGCTCCGCGTGCCGCAGGGCGAGGAACGGGAACGGCCCGGCATAGTCGCTGTCCAGCAGCAGCCGCTCCACGGCGGCGAACACCAGGTCGGCACGGTCCCAGTCGCCCTGCGCGTGGGCGAGCTGAGCACCCATCCACCCGCGCACGTGTGCGGCCGCCACGCTCATGCCCTGCTGGTCGGCGAGCGCATCTGCCCGGGCGTGCAGCTCCCGCAGCGTCCCCAGCTCCTCGAGCCAGCCGAGCACCACCACCACGAACCCCGTGGGTGACTCGGGGTCGCCGGCACGCTCCCAGCCCGAGCTGCCCACCCAGCCGGCACGCAACACCTGGCCGGCGCCGGGGGCGCCGACCATGCATCCGACGGCGTCGCACAGCAGCCGCGTGCCCGGGAGCAGCTCGGGCCCAGCCGGTCCGCTGAGCAGGTGCTCGCACACCGACCAAGCGCGTCGGTACTCGCCGGCGGCGAGGTCGGCCATCGCCAGTGCGGTGAGCAGCGCTGCCCCGGAGGCCCGGTCGTCGGCCTGCTCCGAACCGGTCAGCTCCAGACCGAGAGCGGCGAGCTCTGGCTGGTTCTCCGGGGCCTCGGAACGGGACCACACCGAGACCGCGGTGGCCAGCCGGGACAGGTCGGCCCGCTCGCTGGCGCTGGCGGCGCCGGGGAGCAGCTGTGCCAGCAGCCGGGTGGCTTGTGGCACGGCCCCGGCGAGTGCGTACTGCCGGCACGCCTGACGGCGGGCGTCGAAGGAGGTGTCGGGTGCGTGCTCGGCGACCACCTCCCACCAGGCGGCGGCCTCGGCATGCGCGGTGGTCGCGGCGGCACGCTCCGCGCAGGTCCGCGCGCCGGCAGCGACCACGGCGGGGTCGGCTCCGGGTACGTGCACCAGGTGGGCGGTGGCCCGCTCGGGCTGATCGTGCCAGAGGTCGGCAAGGATCCGGTGGGCCCGGTGGGTCAGCTCGAGCGGCGCCGCCTGCTGGATGGCTGCCCGGGCGGTCGGGTGCTGGAACTGGCAGGTACCCTCCCGCAGCCGCACCAGGTGGCTGCGCTCGGCGCGGGTGAAGTGGCCGAAACCGAGTCCGGCCACGGTCAGGGCGGTGTGCAGCCGCCCGGTGTCCAGCGGTTCGAAGGACGCCAGGAGCAGGGCGAACAGCTCCTCGTCGTCGAGGGCGGAGATCCGCCGGTCATAGAGCTGTCCGATGCGTTCCCCGAGCGGGAGGTGCTGTGGCATCGGTTCGGTGCCGGCCCGCTGGCCCGGGCTGAGCTCGCTGGGCAGCTCCACCAGCGCCAGCGGCAGGCCGCCGGCGGCCTCGGCGATCCTCGCGGCCGGCATCGAGGCCAGGTCCGGGTGCCGGGCGCGGAGCAGCTCCTGCACCGCCCGCTCGGGCAGCGGCTCGAGCGGCACGCTCTGCCCGACCCCGTCGAGCAGGGCGGCGTGCTCGGTGCGCACGCCGAGCAGCAGGAACACCGGGTCGGCGTCCAGCCGGCGAGCCAGGAACACGAGCACCTGTCGGCTGCTCGCGTCGATCCAGTGCACATCGTCGACGACGACCAGCACGGGAGCCTCCCGACCGAGCCGTCCGACGAGCGCCAGCGCAGCAGCTGCCACGGCGAGGAGCCCGGGGGAGGGGCCGGCGTCCAGGGCCAGCGTCCGGCGCAGGTGCCCGCGTGCCGGCTCGGGGAGCGTGTCGACGGCACCGAGCACGGGGGCCAGCAGCTGGTGCAGCCCGGCGAAAGGTACGCCGGTCTCGGCCGGGTGGCCCGCGGCGCGCAGCAGCACAGCGTCGTCGGCAGCTGTGGCCATGCTGCCGAAGGCCTCAAGCACCGTGCTCTTCCCGCTGCCTGCGCGGCCACGGAGCACCCGGACCTGGGCGGAACCCTGTTGCGCCGCGGTCCACGCGCCCTGCAGCTCGCGGAGCACCTCGACGCGACCGACCACCGGCGACGATGCCACGAGGCAAGCCTAGTGAGTCCACCTGGGCGGGCAGCGCGCCCGCCCGTGCGGCGTGTGTTGTCGGCGGGCGGGTCCTGCCGTGCGGCGTGTGCTGGCGCCGGGCGGGTCCTGCCGTGCGGCGTGTGCTGGCGCCGGGCGGCCCTGCCGTGGAGCGCGGCTCGGAGGGCACCACATTCGGAAAGCGCTTGCCGCGCCTGGGGTGGATCCGGCATGATGGGGACGGCCGGCGCGCCACGGCCCCTGGTCCGGCGGCCGGCGGGGCCGAGCGGCCCTGCGGTCGCAGGTTCCCGCCGGCCAGAGGTCCGGCAGACCGCAGGCCGGACCCGCCCCATCCCCCAGCTGTCACTCGAAGGAGTCCCCCGTGCCCAAGGTCGCACTCGTCACCGGCGGAAACCGCGGTATCGGTCTGGGTATCACCCAGGCGTTGCTCGCCGAGGGGTACGCCGTCGCGATCCTGGCCACCCGGCCCGAGCCCACCGAGCTCATCGACGAGCTGAGCCGCTCCGGTGAGGTCAGCTATGTGCAGGGCTCCGTGGCCGACCTGGCCGACCACGCCCGCTACGTGGACGCCGCCCTGGACCGCTGGGGGCGGATCGACCTGCTGGTGAACAACGCCGGCGTGGCTCCCTCGGTGCGCGCGGACATCCTCGAGGCCGAGCCGGAGAGCTTCGACCGGGTGCTCGGGATCAACCTGCGCGGCCCCTACTTCCTCACCCAGCGGGTGGCGAACGTGATGATCGGCCAGCATGCGCCCGAGGCGACCACAGCGCCGGGCGAGGCCAGCACGCCCGGCCAGGCTGCGCCGTCGGTGCGGGGAACGATCGTGAACGTCTCCTCCACCTCGGCGGTGACCGTGTCCACCAACCGGGGCGAGTACTGCATCTCCAAGGCCGGTGTCGGCATGGCCACCCAGCTCTGGGCCGCCCGGCTGGCCCCCGAGGGCATCCTGGTCTACGAGGTGCGCCCCGGCGTGATCGCCACCGACATGACCGCCGGTGTCAAGGACAAGTACGACGAGCAGTTCGCCGGTGGTCTGGCCCCGATGCCCCGCTGGGGCACGCCCGCCGACGTCGCCGGCGCCGTGGTGCAGCTCGCCGCCGGCCGGATGCCCTACTCCACCGGCGAGATCATCAACGTCGACGGCGGCATGCACATCCCCCGCCTCTGACCCCACCCCTCCCCGGGTCGTCATGCCCAGCGTGCGCCATAGCGCACGCCTGGCATGACGACCGCGAAAGCCAGCACAGGAGCACCCATCATGACCACTGCCCAGGACCTCCCCGCCGCCGAGACACTGACCATCGACGACCTCGATGTGCCGGTGGTCAGCGCCAACACCGTGGTGGTGGGCACCGGCTCGGCCGGGTTCTGCGCCGCCGACCGGCTCTGGGAGCTCGGCACCGAGGACGTGGTGATGGTCACCGACAAGGTCGGGGCCGGCGCCAGCCGAAACGCCGGCTCGGACAAGCAGACCTACTACAAGCTCACCCTCTCCGGCCCGGACGGCGACTCGGTGCACGAGATGGCGCAGACGCTGTTCGCCGGTGGCGCGATGGACGGCGACAACGCCCTGGCCGAGGCGGCCCTGTCGGCCCGCTGCTTCCTGCGCCTGTGCGACCTGGGCGTGCCGTTCCCGCAGAACCGGTACGGGGAGTTCATCGGTTACAAGACCGACCACGACCCGCGCCGCCGGGCCACCTCGGTGGGGCCGTACACGTCCCGGTCGATGGTGCAGCAGCTGGAGAAGAAGGTCGCCCGCAACGGCACCCCGGTCTACGACAACTGCCGGGTGATCGACCTGATCGTGCGCGGTGCGGGTGCCGACGCCCAGATCGCCGGGCTGCTCGTGCTGCGGACCGACGTGCCGCACGACGGCGCCCGCTCGCCCTACCTGCTGCTGCGCTGCGCGAACATCGTCTACGCCACCGGCGGTCCGGCCGGCATCTACGCCACCCGGGTGTTCCCGAACGGCCAGTGGGGTGCCTCCGGGGCCGCCTACCGGGCTGGCGTGCACGGCAAGGGCGTCACCGAGTGGCAGTTCGGGCTGGCCTCGATCAAGCCGCGCTGGAACGTCTCCGGCACGTACATGCAGGTGATCCCGCGGTTCGTCTCCACCGACGCCGACGGCGGTGACGAGCGGGAGTTCCTCACCGAGGCGATCGGCGACTACGGCCGGCTGATGACCCTGGTGTTCCTCAAGGGCTACCAGTGGCCCTTCGACGTGCGCAAGGCCCGGGACGGCTCCAGCCTGATCGACCTGCTCGTCTACCGGGAGACCGTGCTGCGCGGGCGGCGGGTGTTCCTGGACTTCCGGTCCAACCCGGTTCGGGAGACCTTCGACCCCATCGCGCTGGAGCCGGAGGCCCATGAGTACCTGGAGAAGGCCGGGGTGCTGTTCGGCACCCCGATCGAGCGGCTGCGGGCGATGAACGAGCCCGCCTACCAGTTCTACCTGGAGAAGAACCCGCAGGTGGACCTGGAGACCGAGATGCTCGAGGTGGACGTGTGCGCCCAGCACAACAACGGCGGCCTGCTGGTGGACCGCTGGTGGCAGTCGAACGTGGCCGGGTTCTTCCCCGTCGGGGAGGCCGGCGGTGCGCACGGGGTGTACCGGCCCGGCGGGTCCGCGCTGAACTCCGGCCAGGTGGGCGCCACCAGGGCGGCCCAGTTCATCGCCGCCCGGCGCACCCAGGAACCGCTGTCCGCCGAGGAGTTCGCTGCGCTGGCCACGCCGGTGCTCTCCGGTGCGCGGGCGCTGGCGCAGGTGGCCTCCGAGCGGGCCGCCGCCGGCACCCCGGACAACACCGGCGAGCTGCTCACCGCCGTGCAGGAGCTCATGAGCGCCAAGGCCGGTCCGGTGCGCTCGGCCGACTCGATCGCCGAGGCCTTGGAGCAGGTGCACCGCTGGCTCACCGGTTACACCGACCTGATCAGCGCCGACGCCACCTCCCGCCGGTCGATGAACCGCACCTTCCTGGTCCGCGACATCCTCACCACCGCCTACATCTACCTCAGCGCGATGGCCGACTACGTGGCCCACGGCGGGCGCTCCCGCGGCTCGGTGCTCTACACCGACCCGGCCGGTGACCTGCCGCTGGTCGGCTACGGCCCGCAGGCCGGGGACGAGCTGGACCTGCCCGAGCTGTTCCGGTTCACCCTGGACGACGGCGCGCTCGCCGGACAGGTGCAGGAGACGGCGTGGCTGGCACCGACCGCGGGGCCTGCGGCGGCGCCCGATGGCCCCGATGGGGCGGCGAGCGATGCGGGCGGCGGGCCTGGTGCGCTCGGCGCAGCGGTGGGCGCGCAGGCGCCGAGCGCGGCACCGGTGGCCGACCCGGCGTTCGCCCCGGCGACCGAGCGGGCGGCGACCGACCCGGCCGGGCGGCCGGTGTTCCGGTGGCGACCGGTGCGCCCGATCCCGGCCGACGACGACTTCTTCGAGAACGTCTGGCGGTCCTACCGCGAGCACGGCAACGTGTACTGAGCCCGCCTGTCGCCCACCCCGCTGCCCACACACTCTGGTGGTGACCACGGATGCCGGGCCCGGCCCCGGCGCCATAGCCTCCCGGCATGGATCGGGTCGTCGAGGAGGAGCACGATGCGGACGGGGCGGTGGTGGCGACCGGCAGCTGCGGGTGCGGCTGCCTGCGCGATGCTGGTGGCTGGCTGTGGTGGCGGGTCGGGGACGACCGCCACCACAGGACCGACTGCGGCTGAGACCACGGCCACCGAGGACGGCGAAGAGCACCAGGATCCGGCCACCGGAGCGGATGGTGGCGACGGCGCGACCGAGCCCGCCACCGAGGATGGGGCCGGCACCGACTTCTGCGGCCCGCTGGAGGAGTTCTACCGGCTGTCGGTGATCACCATGTTCGGCCTGGCGTTCGAGCCGGGCCCGGAGGTGGTCCGCGCCACGGTGCAGGCGGGTGAGTCTGCCGGTCAGGTGCGGCCGTTGCTGCCGGCGGAGATCGCGGCCGACCTGGAGCCGATGCTCGTGCTCGCCGAAGACCTCGCCGCCCCATGGACGGGGTGGACCCGGACGACCCGGCCGCGGTGAACGCCGCCGCAGAGAGCGTGCCCGGCTACCTCACCCAGGACGAGGACCTGCTCACCGACGTGGACGCCTACACCGAGCAGGCCTGCTCCTTCACCGCCGACTCCGTGGCCGAGGAGATGCTCACCGCCGACGCCGAGACCACCTCGAGCGGTGCCGGCACCGATGCCGGTACTGGCACCGATCCCGGCACCGGCCCGGCCCAGGCGCCACCGGCCGACTGCGACCGCCTGGACACCGACGCCATCCTCGCCGCCCTCGGCGGGCGCAGCGCCACCGTGGAGCAGCTCGGCGGGAGCCCGGAGTTCACCTACCAGCTCGGTGAGGAGCAGTTCTACGGCGCCTCGACCGCGTGCACCGTGGCGCTGGGGCTGAGCGAGCACGGCCCACCGGAGGTGCGGATGCGGTTCCTGACCATGGGCGCGGACTTCTACCCGCGGTACCGACAGCTCGCCCAGACCGAGGACGCCTTCGCCCCGGCGGCCCTGACCGGCGCGGATGCCTTCTACTACCAGGAGACCTCGTTCCAGTCGGCTCTGGTCGCCGAGCTCACCGGCGGGCACGTCCTGGTGGTCAGCGCCAGCGCCGGCGTCAGCGCACCGGCTCCCGACCTGGCGGCGATGACCACGGTCGGCCAGGCGGCCCTCGCCGCGCTGGGTTGACTCAGCCGATCCGCCACCCGGTCAGCTGCCTGGGGGACACCAGCACCAGGTGCTTGCCGTCGGTGACGATCTGGAACATGTCCTCGGGCGCCTCCACCTGCCACAGCTTTTCCCCCGACCGGGCATCGAGACCCACCACCGGACCGGGGCCGACGAAGCCGCCGGCCGGGGAGAGCTGGCGCAGCTGCCCGGCCAGGGTGGACCGGTCGCTCACGCATGGGCACATCAACCAGTGGTCGTCCCGCTGCCAGAGCAGCTCGCCGGTGTCGGCGCGCAGCCCCTGCATCGTCGCGGACTCCCCGTGCGGGACCAGCACGAACAGCACGCCGTCGATCCGCGCGATCGGGTACGTCATCTGCTCGCTGCGCCAGCGCAGCTCACCGCTGCGGCGGTCGCGCACGGTGAGCACCCCCTCGGCGTCCATGGTGACCACGTCGTCGCTGCGCCACTGGGCGTCGTACTGCAGCTGGGACGAACCTCCGGCGCTGGTGATCGGCTGCTTCTCGCCGCGCACGTACAGGGCACTGCTCTCCTGGTCCATCACGGCCCAGACCCCCGGGCCGAGCTGGACCACGTACGGCCGCTCCGCCGCCAGCTGTTCCCCGGTCTCGGCATCGAAGACCGCACCGGTGACGCCGCCGAACTCGACCCAGTCGGCCACCGCCATGGTCAGCACGTGCCCGGCGACCACCGCCATCGGTTCACGGAGCAGCTGCACGTCCCGCCCGATCGTCACCGGCGTGGACCAGAGCACCTGGCCGTCGGAGATCCGCTGCAGCTGGCCCTCCTGCCCAGCGGTCGTCGGCTGCTGCTCGCCGAGGGTGAGGGCGAACAGGTCGCCTCCGGAGGCCGCGACAGCGACCGCACCGGTGACGTCCAGGTCGGTCGTCGTGCCGGTGGCCGGGTCGATCCGCACCGCCCGGCCGGTCATGTCGGTGCAGAGCAGGTTCGTCGAGTCGCTGGTGCACCGGGCGCCGGTGAGCTCGACCTGCCAGACCTCCTGGCCGGTTGTCGGATCGAGACCCCGCACGGTCTGCGGCCCGGTGGTGACGAGCATCCCGCCGGCCATCCGCGCCGAGTAGAGGTCCTCGACGAGGTTGACGCTCCAGGCCTGCTCCGGGGTGCTGCTGATGTCGGCCACCTGCCCCCACGGGCCCACCGGGGTGCGCAGCGGCCCGGCCAGCACCATCCCGACCAGCAGGATCACGACGGCGCAGCCCACCCAGAGGAGCGGTCCTCGCCTCGGTCGTCGGTTCCGTGGGCGCCCCGGGGCACCGCTCGGCCCGCTGTGGCCATCGTCCGGGCCGTCGTCGCCGGGCCCGTCGCCACCTGCGACGGTGAACTCCTCGACCGGCCCCTTCGACACCCCACCATGATGCCGCACCGCACGCGCGGGTCAGCCCAGGTCCCAGCCGGTGATCCCGCTGGTGGTCACCAGGACCAGGTGCTCGCCGTCGGTGAGCACGTCCGGGGTGCTGAGCAGCTCCTCCAGCTGCCAGACCACCGACCCGGTGCGCGCGTCCAGCGCCGTCAGCCGCGGCAGGCCCACCCCGAACCCGTGCTCGCCGCCGGTGACGGGGTTGGTGACGAGCACCAGGGTGTGCGCGTCCGCCAGGCAGGAGCACCCGGCGATGGTCTCCGCACGCTGCCAGAGCACCTCCCCGCTGGTCGTGTCCCAGGCCTGCAGGTGCGGCGCCGACTCGTAGAGCAGACCGACCAGCACGCCGTCCAGCCGGGCCAGGGCCACGTCCGGCCCCCCGCCCTGCCAGCGCCAGGTGCCGGTGGCGGTGTCCTTCACGGCCACGCGGCCGTCGCGACCGACGCGCAACCGGTCGGTGCCCTGCCAGTCCGCGTCGTAGCCGACCGAGCGGGCCACCGGCGCGATCGGCTGCGGTTCGTCCTGCCCGCGGACGTACCGGAAACCGGTGTGTGCGGTGGTGGCCGTCCACACCCCTGGCGCCACCCGGCGCACCATCACCGGGTCGTCCGCGCTGCCCACGGGTGTCCCGGTGCGGGCATCGACCGCCGCTGCGGCGGCGTACGTCGGCTGGTCGGCGACCGAGGACCAGTCGGTGAGCACGTGTCCGGCGATCACGGTCAGGTCGTGCCCGTGGCCGACGGACGGTGTCGGCGGCGCCAGCTCGATGGACCACACCGGCTCCCCGCCCTGCCGCTTCTGCAGCTGCGGCGAGCGCCCGTCGGTGATCGTGTACAGGTCCCCACCGTGCCGGGCGGCGAGCTGCACGTCGGGCACCGTCGTCTCGGCCACGGTGAGGCCCGTGGCCGGGTCCAGGTCGAGCACGACCGATCCTCGTGGCACGCACACCAGGGACGGACCGGTGCTGGTGCAGCGCGGCCAGTCCAGGTCCCGGGCCCACCGCTGCAGGCCTGTGGCCGGGTCGAGACCGACCAGCCCGCGGGTGGTGGTGACCACCAGCACGCCGTCGGCGAGCAGGGCGGAGCGCAGCCCACCCTCCTCGGGCTGGAACTGCCAGGCCTGGACCGGCGGGGCGGTCGCGTCCGGCACCCGCCCCCACGGCGAGGGGCCAGCTTCGCGCGCGGGTGCCACGAGCACGCCGAGCAGCACCAGCACGACGGCGGCACTCGCCCAGGGCAGCAGGCCTCGCCACGGCCTGACGCGCCCTGGCCCAAGGCGGCCAGGCGTGCGGAACCCCGACCCGGGCGGGCGGGGCCCCCAGGCGCGGGCAGACCCCGGTGCGCCGGACGGGGACAGGTGAGCTCCGCCGTCGCCGGCGACCGGGAACTCCTGTTCCTGGGGCCTCACCTGACCATCCTCGCCCACCTGGGCGTGCTGCGCCCCACGAGCCGGGGCCGCCTCAGCGGTCGGCGTAGGCGGTCAGGGTGCCGGCGGCGAGCAGGAAGACCTGGTCACCGGTCGCGGCCAGGCCGTGCGGCACGCTGTCCAACGGCTGGGACCAGCGCAGCTGGCCGGTGCGGACGTCCACCCCGGCCAGATCGCCGGGCAGGAGCCGGAACAGCTCGCGGTCGATCATCGTCCCGGTGAGCACCACGTTGTGCTCGGTGCGCGTGCACGGGCAGCCGAACCGCTGCTCGGTGGGCAGCCGCCAGCGCTGCTGCCCGCTGAGCGCGTGGGCTCGTTGCAGCCAGAAGTCCGGCAGCGGACCCTGACCGTCCCACGGGTCCATCCCGATGCCGAGCACGTCCGCTCCGAGGGAGTACAGCGGCAGCGCGTCACCTTCCCGCAGCACGCTGCCGGTCTCCAGGTCGACCAGCCCCGCCAGCGAGAAGGCCGCGTGCGGATGGCCCGCCACCTCCAGCTCCTCGCCGCCCAGCGGCAGCAGCGGGCGCTCGGTAGGGTCATCGTCCGGGCTGGAGAACGTGGTGACTCCCATGTAGTTCACAACAGCCGTGCGAGGCACACCGGAGACGGCATCGGCGGCGAAGGCGAGCTCGACCTCGCCGTCAGCCTCGCCGGGGACGGTACGCACGGTGACCACGCCCTGGTCCACCGTGATCCCGGTGAACCGCACCCCGGCTCCGAAGGGCAGCTCCGGTTCGAGGCGCCAGACCGGTTCGCCGCCGGCCGCCGGGATGCGTACCAGCCAGGGCTGCTGCTCGGTGGTGCCACCGGCCACCACCAGGTCGGTGCCGATCCGGGCGGCGACGGCGGCGTGCGGAAACGGTTCCTCGGTGGTGGTGCCGCTGGCGTCGACGGTCACCACCGCGGCGTCCTGGCCCGTGCCGGCCACGCAGACCAGCGTGTCGCCGTCGGGGGTGCAGGCGGGATCGTCCAGAGGGGTCTGCCAGACCTGCTCGCCGGCGTCGGGGTCGAGCGCGCGCAGCCCGTCCGCCTCGGCCAGGACCAGGTACCCACCGAGGACCCAGAGGCCGGGAGCGCGGCCGGCGTCCACTGGGGCGCTCCACAGCGTGTCCGGCGGCCGGGCGTGCCGCGGCCCGCCCTGCGGGGAGACGGCCGCGCCGGCGACCACCAGCAGCACCGCCAGGGCGACCACCGGCCACGGTGAGGTGCGCCATCCCGGTGAGCTCCGCCGTCGGCGATCGGGGCCGGAGGAACCGCCCGGGGTTTCGGTGCCCGCTGGACCGGCCGGTCCGGTGGCCTCAGCTGGGCTCGACGCACCGAGGGTGAACTCGTGCACCGGCTCCTTCGACATCGCCTCCATCATGCCGCACCCACGCGGGCCCCACGCAGCCCCTGCCACCCCCACGCAGCCCCCGAACTACCCCGTGGGTGATATTCCGGTCGCGAGAACGCGCTCCGGCGACGCAGATGTCACCCACGGCAGGGTGCGGCGGTGGGCCACCCGCCGTGGGGTGGTCGCGCGGCGACCTCAGAGGTAGGGCTGCACCAGCGCCAGGTAGCGCTCGGCCATGGTGGCCACGGTCTGCTCGCCGGGGGCGTCCCAGATCTCCTGGTTGAAGATCTCCACCTCGACGTCCCTGGTGTAGCCGGCCTCGGCCACCCAGGTGGTGATCGTGGGGAAGTCCACGTAGCCGTCGCCCATGAACCCGCGGGAGAGCAGCGAGTCGGCGGCCAGCGGTAGGTTCCAGTCGCACACCTGGTAGGAGGCCAGGCGGCCCTCGGCGCCGGCGCGGCCGATCAGCTCGCGCAGCTTCGGGTCCCACCACACGTGGTAGGTGTCCACCACCACCCCGACCTGCTCGGCGGGGAAGCCGGCGGCCAGGTCCAGGCACTGCTCCAGGGTGGAGAGCACCGCCCGGTCGGCGGCGAAGATCGGGTGCAGCGGTTCGAGCACCAGCCGCACCCCGTGCTCGGCGGCGAACGGGGCCAGCTCGCCGACCCGGTCGGCCACCCGCTGCCGGGCGGCCACCAGGTCCCGGTCCCCGCCCGGGGTCGGCGGGCCGCTCGGGCCGCTGGCGGCGGGCAGACCGCCCACCACCATCACCAGCTCGCCGGTGCCCAGGGTCGCCGCCTCGACGATCGCGGCCTTGTTGTCGGCCAGCGCCTCGGCCTGCCCGGCCGGGTCGGCGGCGGTGAGGAAGCCGCCGCGGCACAGCGAGGAGACCCGCAGCCCGGAGGCCTGCACGATCCGGGCGGCCTCGGCCAGGCCGGCCTCTGCCACCCGGTCGCGCCACAGCCCGACGGCGCCGAGCCCGGCCCGGGCGGCCAGGTCCACCGCCTCGGTGAGGGTGAGGGCCTTGGTGGTGGCGGTGTTCAGGGACAGCCGGCTCAGGTCGCCGGAGGGGAAGTGCGTCACAGTGGATCCTTGGTGGGCTGGCTCAGAGGGCGATCGGCTCGAGCTCGACCCTGCGGCCCTCGGCGGAGGAGGCCAGGCCCGCCTCCGCCAGCTGCACCCCGCGGGCGGCCGACAGCAGGTCGTAGCGGTGCTCCCGGCCGGCGAGCACGTCGCGCAGGAACTCCTCCCACTGCGCCTTGAAGCCGTTGTCCTCCTCGGCGTTGGCCGGCACCTCCAGCCACTGGTCCCGGAACGGCTCGGTGGCCGGCAGGTCCGGGTTCCAGACCGGCTTCGGGGTGTGCGCGCGCTGCTGGGCCACGCACTCGCGCAAACCCGCCACCGCGGACCCGTGCGTGCCGTCCACCTGGAACTCCACCAGCTCGTCCCGGTGCACGCGCACCGCCCAGGAGGAGTTGATCTGGGCGATGATCTCTTCCCCGCTGGGCCCGGCGACCTCGAAGATCCCGTAGGCGGCGTCGTCGGCGGTGGCCGCGTACTCGTTGCCCTGCTCGTCCCAACGGGTAGGGATGTGGGTGATGGTCTTGGCGGTCACGGACTTCACCGAGCCGAGGATGCCCTCGAGCACGTAGTTCCAGTGGCAGAACATGTCCGTGGTCATGCCGCCGCCGTCCTCCTTGCGGTAGTTCCAGCTCGGGCGCTGGGCCGCCTGGTGCTCGCCCTCGAACACCCAGTAGCCGAACTCCCCGCGCAGGGAGAGGATGCGGCCGAAGAACCCCTCGTCCACCAGCCGGCGGAGCTTAACCAGACCCGGCAGGTAGAGCTTGTCGTGCACCACGCCGGCGGTCACCCCGGTCTCCTTGCGCAGCCGGGCCAGCTCGATCGCCTCGGTGAGGGTCTCGGCGGTGGGCTTCTCGGTGAAGATGTGCTTGCCGGCCTTCATCGCCTTGGTCAGGGTGCCGGCGCGCAGGCTGGTCATCGAGGCGTCGAAGACGATGTCGGTACGGGGGTCGGTGATGATCGCGTCCAGGTCGGTCGTCCACTCGGCCACGCCGTGCTCGGCGGCGATCTCGGCGAGGGCGTTCTCGCGGCGACCGACCAGGATGGGCTCCACCTGCACCTTGTCGCCGCTGGCGAGGGTGATCCCGCCCTGGTCACGGATCGGCAGGATCGACCGGAGCAGGTGCTGGCGGTACCCCATCCGGCCGGTGATGCCGTTCATCGCGATGCGCAGGGTGCGGGTGGTCATGGAGCGCTCCTGGGGTGGTCGGTGGTGTCAGGACTGGTGCTGCGGGTGTCGGACCGCCGGGTCCGGCGGGCCGAGGTCGGCGCTCTAGCCGACGCTGCCGGCGACCGCTGGGCATGGCGGGCCAGTCCGTTCGGAATGCGCTTTCCCAAGGTTAGGACGGTGAGGAGCGCTGCGTCAAGGAGGCGACGAGACTCACGGACCGCGCTGGTGCTGACCCAGCCCGTTGCCGATCGGCCGGGAGGTGGTGCTGCGGGCCCCGGCTGTCCTGGGTTCGAGATGCGGGAGAGCGGGTTCAACGCAAGCGCCTTGGACTATGCCCGTTTTGGCCTGCTCCTGAGTTGGCTCATTCGGTTAGTGCGTGACTTTTCTGCCGTGGATCGCGTCGAGGATGGCCTGCTGTTCGGCGGGGATGGAGGCCGACGCGGTCATCGTGCGCACCGGCAGCGACTGGGGCACCGACAACCCGCACTGGCTGGCCCTGTTCCGGGGCGTGATCGATCAGCTGGGGGCAGTGTCGTGAGTGCGGGTGGTTCGGTGGCGACCGGCGCCCGCCGGTTTGGCAGCCGGCACGCCCAGGCGTAAGCCGGGAGCCCTACATCACGAATGGATGGACCCAGCGCGTCAGGGGCACCTCAGGGAGCCGTAGGCCCGATTTCCGATGTCCGAAGCCGGCTGCCGCGAACGATGAGGCCCACACTCACGAGTGCAACAATTATTGATGCAACTGAGGAGGCTACCGCAACCGATTCTGCATACTCATAGCAACCTTCCGCGTCCGCGCCGCGCGGGGTCGGCATCTCAGCCGGCACGACATAGCAGGATATGATCTCCGGCCCGGAGGCATCCCTCAAGTTTTCAGTACTGCCCGGGAGTAGTGCCCAAATGCATAGCAGTGCAAGCGCGAGAATGCCGCACGCGCCAATGACTAGACCGCGGATCCTGTGGGTGGACGTCAGCAATGCGACCGATGTTGCTACCGCAACGCTGAGTGCGCACAGCGCGAATACCCATAGCAGGGCCATCGCTAGCCTGTCAGAGTCTTGCCGTACCAGACGTAGTCATGTTTCCCCTGACTTTCTGCGTTCGCGATGGACTGACTTAGGGGTATGCCTCCGCGATTTGGGCTCTTTTGACAAATAATTGGTTCAAATCCTGGCCCATATTCGCGTTCACCCCCAAAAGCAACGAACATCACATGATCTACCGTCCCGTCGGCCGTATCGTTCGGATACCAGTCGGCGTAGAGAAGGTCGCCAGTGCCAGCGTTCCAGATGTTGTCAAGGTAGCCGTACTGGTTGCCGTCGTTGCTGACGAAGGCAATCTGATATTGCGACGAGGACCATGTCCTCGAGGCCCCCGCAGGGCCCGTGAGATTTGGCGTCCAGTTCAGCGTGTCATACGGGTTCACGCCGCCCTTGTATTCCCATCCGCCTGCGTGTAGTATTTGTGATACAAAGTTCGCGCAATTATTATCGTATATTGGGTAATCCGGGTTCATTGCATTAGCGTTGGCTGAGCTCGTCCAGTTCATTGCGTAAGACCGCATACTCGCAACAGACGGGAAGGGCTGGGAAAGGGTGGTAAACCCCGATGCGTCGATGAGGCTGGACTCGCTGGGCCTGTGGCTCTTCGAAGTCGAGAGTTCTGGCCCTTCGACTAGGTCGCTTGCGGGTTGGAATATTTCATCAGACACGGTAGTGCCATCTTGGTCGAATCTTATGAGGTGGCGATCTGTCGACGTTCCCGAAGGGAGATCGGCGAGCCTGCCACCCCACGTGTAAGAAGTGGTGATATCTGCGAGGCACGTGTGGTCAAGGCCGCCTATGCCTGTGGTGATCGAGGCAATCCTGAACCTACTGCTTGCGGTGATGATGGGCGCGTCGGTTGAACGCATTCTTTCTCGAACGAACTGGATTCGCTGGACGGTCTCGTTGGGCAGTGTCGAGCGGGCCGCCTGCGTCGCACGTGATGTAGCCGGTCCGACCTGCACAGCGTCTATGGATCGTACGTATTGCTTCATGGCGTCATGGACTGAGTCCCGACTTCGGGCAGCCGCAGGAGTTGCTCCTACGACGACAGCAGCAGTGGCCCCGGCTAGAGCGAACACCCTACGTCGACTAATAACTTTCACAAATAGCCATCCCCTCTCGTACCACAACGTCCTCAAGGCGACGCTACACCCTTCGGCTCAGCGGGTCAGACGAATGAGGGTCGCTGCAACCGGCAGTCAGGGCAAATGCGGGGTGGAGTCGCGCAGCACGACCTCCACCGGCACGCGCTCGATCCGCGGCTCCGACCCCGCGGGCTCCAGCGCGAGCCGGGTGGCCAGCCGGCCCACCTCCGGCAGCGGCACCGCCACCGTGGACAGCCCCGGCGTGACGTCCCGCAGGGTGTGGATGTCGTCGAAGCCTGCCACGCCGATGTCGGTGCCCACGATCAGCCCGGCGTCGCGGGCGGCGGCCATCGCGCCCATCGCCATCACGTCGTTCACGGCGAACACGGCCTGCACCGTCGGCCCGCGGTGCAGCAGCTCGGCCATGCCGGCATAACCGCCGTCCCGGGTGAACTCGCACTCCACCAGCGCCGCCTCCGGCACGTTCAGGCCCGCATCGGCCACCGCACCGGCGAACCCGGTGGTGCGCTCGGCACCGGTCAGGTGCGTGCCCGGGCCGGTGAGGATGGCGAAGTCCCGGTACCCGATCGCCACCAGCGCCCGGGCCAGGGCGGCCGCACCGCCGGTGTTGTCGATCGCGACCGTGTTCACCGGCAGGATCGGCTGGGCGATCATCGCCACCGTGCCACCCCGGCTGGCGTAGGCCTCGAGGGCGGTGCGCAGCGCGTCGGTGGTCTCCGCATCGTCCTGGCGGCCACCGGCGATCACGATCGCCCGGGCCCGCTGGCTCTGCAGCATCTCCAGCAGCGCGGTCTCCCGCTCCGGCCGGTGCGCGGTGCTGGCCAGGGTGACCATCAGCCCCTCCTCCTCGGCCGCGGCGGAGACCCCGGCGGCGATCGAGGAGAAGTACGGGTCGGCGATGTCGTGCACGATCAGCCCGAGCGTGGTGGTGCGCCCGCGGGCCATCGCCTGGGCGTTGGCGTCCGGGGAGTAGCCGAGCCGGGCGGCGGCCGCCAGCACCCGCTCGCCGAGCTCGGGGCGCACGGTGCGGTTGGCGCTGCCGTTGATCGCACGGGACGCGGTGGCCAGGGAGACCCCCGCCTCCCGGGCCACGTCGCTGAGGGTCACCGAAGGCATGACAGACATGGTAAGCGTTTTCACCCCTGGAACGGGCCGCCATCGAGCAATGACTCGATCTGCGCGCGGTACGGCGCCGGGTCCAGCCCCTGGGCGGCCACCCAGGCGTCGTCGTAGTAGGTGGTCGCGTACAGCTCGCCCGGGTCGCACAGCAGCGTGACGATCGAGCCGGTCTCGCCGCGCTCGCGCATCCCCGCCACCAGGGACCACACCCCCCACAGGCAGGTGCCGGTCGAGCCGCCGGCGCGCCGCCGGTAGACCTCGGCCAGGTGCCGCATGGCGGCGATGCTCGCGGCGTCCGGGACGGCCAGCATGTCGTCGATCACGCTGGGCACGAAGCTGGCCTCCATCCGCGGCCGGCCGATCCCCTCGATCCGCGAGGGCATCCCCGTGGTGTAGTCGCTCACGCCCGCCTGCCAGCCCGGGTAGTAGGCCGAGTTCTCCGGGTCCACCACCAGCAGCCGGGTCTGGTGCCGGCGGTATCTGATGAACCGGCCGATCGTGCAGGAGGTGCCGCCGGTGCCCGCCGCGGCCACGATCCAGGTCGGCACCGGGTACCGCTCGGCCTCCATCTGGTTGAAGATCGACTCGGCGATGTTGTTGTTCCCGCGCCAGTCGGTGGCCCGCTCGGCGTAGGTGAACTGGTCCAGGTAGTGCCCACCGGTCTCGGCGGCGATCCGCTCGGCCTCGGGGTAGATGTCCGGCGGGGTGTCCACGAAGTGGCACCGGCCACCGTAGGCCTCGATGCGCGCGATCTTCTCCGGGGAGGTGCTGCGCGGCATCACCGCCACGTACGGCAGGTCGAGCATCCGGGCGAAGTAGGCCTCGGCCACGGCGGTGTTCCCGCTGGTCGCCTCCACCACCGTGGACCCCTCGCGCAACCAGCCGTTGGCGAGTGCGTAGAGGAACAGGGACCGGGCCAGGCGGTGCTTCAGGCTCCCGGTCGGGTGCACCGACTCGTCCTTGAGGTACACGTCGATGCCCCACTCGGCCGGCAGCGGCAGCTGGTGCAGGTGGGTGTCGGCCGAGCGGTGCGCATCGGCCTGCACGCGCCGGATCGCTTCCGCCTGCCAGCTCCGGTCGGTCGCTGTGGGTCGCCTGCTCGCCATGGCGCCAGTCTTGCAGGTCGGTGCCGGGGACCCGGTGGTTTCAGCCCGCGGTCGCGGCCAGCCACGCGGACGGGTCGGCGATCACCGGGGCCAGCGCGGCCCGGGCCGCACCGGTCAGGGCGGGGTGGTCCGCGGCGGTGGCCACCCGCAGGGTCACCGGTGCCCAGTGCGCGGCCAGCACCCGGGTGCCCAGCTCCGCCTCGATCGCCGGTCGCATCGGCTCGGCGATCGAGGCCAGCGTGTTGCCGAGCACCACCTCGCTCACGTCCACCAGGTTCACCAGGGCGGCCAGCGCCACGCCCAGCGCCGTCCCGGCCCGCGCCACCGCTTCCTGGGCGCTGCCGTCCCCCTGCTCGACGGCGGAGCCCACCTGGGTCAGGTCGCTCGCCTCGGACAGTCCGGCAGCGCGCAGGATCGCTGCGGTGCCCGCGAAGGTCTCCAGGCAGCCGGTCGCCCCGCACCGGCACCGTGGCCCGGCCGGGTCCACGCAGACGTGCCCGAGCTCGCCGGCGAAGTTGTGCACCCCGGTGGCGAACGCGGCGTCGTGGACGACCGCGGCGCCGATACCCACCCCGCCGGAGACGTACAGGAACGAGCGGCTCTCGGCCACGGCCAGCTCGGCCAGTGCCGCCAGCCGCGCCTCGTTGTCCAGCCGCAGCGCACCGGGCAGACCGGGCAGGTGCTCGGCCGGGTCCACCTCCCGCCAGCCGAGGTTGGGGGCGACGAGCAGCCGGGAGTGTGCCACCAGCCCCGGCAGGGCCAGGGTGGTGCCGGCCACCTGCGTGCCCCGCGCGTGGGCCCGGGCGACCACCTCCTCGGCCAGCCCGGCCAGCTCGCCGAGCACGACGGCCGCCGCAGAGCCGCGGTGGTCGCCGGCCACCACCTCCTCGGCCACCACCTCGCCGGCCAGGTCCAGCACCCGGGCGCCGAGGAAGTCCAGGCTCACCTCCAGCCCCAGGCCGCCCACGGTGCACGGCGCCGGCCGGAGCGGGGTGGCCGGGCGACCGGCGCCGGAGACCACCGGGGTGTCCTCGGTGACCAGACGGCCGGCGACCAGCTCGGCCACCAGGCGCGAGACCGTGGCCCGGTTCAGCCCGGTGCGGGCGGCGACCTCGGCCCGGGAGAGCGGTCGGGTGGCGGAGAGCACCTCGCGCGCCACCAGGGCGAGGTTGTGCTCGCGCAGGCTCTCCTGCCGTGCTGCGCGGCTGCTGGGCCGGTCCATGACCCTTGACCTTAGACCAAGGACGGCATAAGTTGTTCCAAACAACAAATCGGTTCGGCCGTGCACCGGAGGCGAGCCGACCACCAGACTCACCGATGAGGAGCCCACCATGGTCACCCCCACGCCCGACGACAAGTTCTCCTTCGGTCTGTGGACCGTCGGCTGGACCGCCCGCGACCAGTTCGGCGAGGCCACCCGGCCCGCGCTGGACCCGGGCGAGTACGCCACCAGGCTCGCCGAGCTCGGCGCCTGGGGCGTGACCTTCCACGACGACGACGTGGTCCCGTTCGGGTCCGACGAGGCGACCCGGACCCAGATCCTCACCGACTTCAAGAAGGCCACCGACGCCGCCGGGCTGGTGATCGAGATGGTCACCACGAACACGTTCTCCCACCCGGTGTTCAAGGACGGCGCGTTCACCGCCAACGACCGGTCGGTGCGCCGCTTCGGTCTGCGCAAGGTGCTGCGGAACGTGGACCTGGCCGCCGAGCTCGGCGCGAGCACGTTCGTGATGTGGGGCGGGCGTGAGGGCAGCGAGTACGACGGCGTCAAGGACGTCAACGCCGCGCTGGACCGCTACCGCGAGGGCATCGACACCGTGGCCGGCTACATCAAGGAGCAGGGCTACGACCTCAAGATCGCCCTGGAGCCGAAGCCGAACGAGCCCCGTGGCGACATCCTGCTGCCCACTGTGGGCCACGCTCTCGGCTTCATCGCCGAGCTGGAGAACGGTGACATCGTCGGTCTGAACCCGGAGACCGGGCACGAGCAGATGGCCGGCCTGAACTACACCCACGGTCTGGCCCAGGCGCTGTGGGCGGGCAAGCTGTTCCACATCGACCTGAACGGGCAGCGCTCGATCAAGTACGACCAGGACCTGGTGTTCGGCCACGGCGACCTGCTCTCGGCCTTCTTCACCGTGGACCTGCTGGAGAACGGCTTCCCCGGCGGTGGACCGCGCTACGAGGGTCCGCGGCACTTCGACTACAAGCCGTCCCGCACCGAGGGGTACGAGGGCGTCTGGGACTCGGCGAGGGCGAACATGGAGACCTACCTGCTCCTTGCCGCGAAGGCCAAGGCCTACCGGGAGGACCCCGAGGTGCAGCAGGCGTTCGCCGACGCGGGCGTGCTCGAGCTGTCCCAGCCGACGCTCGCCGAGGGGGAGACCGTGGCCGACCTGCTCGCCGACCGCAGCTCCTTCGAGGACTTCGACGCCGACGCCGCCGGCGAGCGCAACTACGGCTTCGTCCGGCTGAACCAGCTGGCCCTGCGGCACCTGATCGGCTAAGCAGGAACCATGAGCCGCACCGAAGGAACCCTGGTTGCCGGGATCGACTCCTCCACCCAGTCCGCGACCGTGGTGGTGCGGGACGCAGCGACCGGCGCCCTGCGCCGGTTCGGCTCCGCCCCGCACCCGCCGGGCACCGAGGTGGACCCGGAGGCCTGGTGGCAGGCCCTGCAGCAGGCGATCGCTGCGGCCGGAGGGCTGGACGACGTCGCCGCGGTCAGCGTGGGCGGACAGCAGCACGGCATGGTCGCCCTGGATGCCGACGGCGAGGTGGTGCGCCCGGCGCTGCTGTGGAACGACACCCGCAGCGCCGGGGCGGCCAACGACCTGATCGCCGAGCTGGGCGATGGTGACCCGGACGCCGGCCGGCAGGTGTGGGCGCAGCGGGTGGGCCTGGTGCCGGTCGCCTCGTTCACCATCACCAAGCTGCGCTGGCTGGCCGAGCACGAACCGGACAACGCCGCCCGCGTGGCCGCGGTGGCGCTGCCGCACGACTGGCTCACCTGGCGGCTGGCCGGCGACGGGCCCGGCACGGATGGGCTGTCCCGGCTGACCACCGACGCCTCGGACGCCTCGGGCACCGGCTACTTCGACGCGGTCAGCGGCCGCTACCAGCTCGACCTGCTCGAGCGCGGCTTCGGCCGCCGGATCGCCGTGCCGGAGGTGGTCGCCCCCGGTGTCGTGGCACGCACCCGCGCCCGGGCCGGCGGCCCGGACCTGCTCCTCGGTGCCGGGGCGGGCGACAACGCCGCAGCTGCCCTCGGCCTGGGGATGGGCGTGGGCGACGTGGCGATCTCCATCGGCACCTCCGGGGTGGTCTCGGCGGTCTCGGACACCCCGACCACCGACGCCAGCGGCACGGTCGCCTCCTTCGCCGACGCGTCCGGGCACTTCCTCCCGCTGCTGGCCACCCTGAACGGCAGCCAGGTGTTCGACGCGGTCGGCGACCTCCTCGGTGTCAGCCACGCCGACTTCGCCGAGCTCGCCCTCTCCGCCCCGGCCGGTGCCGACGGCCTGACCCTGGTGCCCTACCTGGAGGGTGAGCGCACCCCGAACCTGCCGGACGCGACCGGGGCGGTGCACGGGGTGCGCCGCGCGAACCTGACGCCCGCGCACCTGGCGCGTGCCGCCGTCGAAGGGGTGCTCTCCGGCCTGGCCGACGCGCTCGCAGCCCTGCGCGAGCAGGGCGTGCAGCCGCGCCGGATGATGCTGATCGGCGGGGCCGCCCGGTCGGCAGCCGTGCAGCAGATCGCGCCGGACGTGCTCGGCTCCGAGGTGCTCGTGCCCCCGCCGGGGGAGTACGTGGCCGACGGTGCCGCACGCCAGGCCGCCTGGGCGCTCAGCGGTGCGCAGGAGCAGCCGGAGTGGGAGCTCGCCGGAGTGCAGGCCTTCGCCCCGACCGGTGCCGGCTCCGACCTCGCACCGCGCTATGCCCGTGCGCGCACGATGACGCTCACGCGGAGCTGACGCCGGACCGGATAGCCGGCCCCGACGCCCGCGCCGAGACCCGGCCCCCGACGCCCGCCCGGACCCTCGTCCGGGCGGGCGTCCTGCTCTGCCTGCCGCTAGCGGGCCCGCTGCTGGGCCTGAGGGTTCCGACTGCCTGCCGCCCGGCGCTGAGCGCTCCCGCTGCCCCCGGCTGCAGGCGTGGCGGGCATGGTCGTCGGTACGCCCCTGGCCGCCTGGGAGCGTGCCCGGCGGGACCGGCGAGGAACCGGTCTCCCAGGGTGACCAGCCGAACGACCGCCGTCGACCGGTTGCGCGGAAACGGGAGCATTCCAAGGAAAGTCCCGTATCGCGGACGAATCTCCGAAGCCCTTTGCCAATCCATCCATGCTGAGGTAGTCTCGCCTCACCGAGAAACCGGTTCCCACCGGTTGCCTGACCAATCGGCTCGACGACGAGGGGCAACGCCAATGCGGGCGACAACGACATGGAGGGTGGTCACGCGATGAGTGCACCCCTGCTCACCCGGCATGCCGGGCCGGTCGAGCCTGCGCCCCGGGAGGCCCGGCCGCGGACCGGCCGGCGCGGGGCGTCGATCTGGCGGCACAAGACGCTGTACCTGATGGCGTTGCCGGGGATCGTGTACTTCCTGGTCTTCAAGTACCTGCCGATGGGCGGGTTGGTGATCGCCTTCCAGGACTACATGCCCTTCCTCGGTGTGTCCGGCAGCCCGTGGGTCGGCTTCGACCACTTCGTGCGGCTGTTCACCGAAGACACCTTCTTCATGCTGCTGCGCAACACCCTGATCGTCTCGCTGCTGCTGCTGGTGTTTGCCTTCCCGGTGCCGATCATCCTGGCGCTGATGCTCAACGAGATCCGCTCCCGGCTGTTCAAGCGCTCCTTGCAGTCGATCGTGTACCTGCCGCACTTCATGTCCTGGGTGATCGTGGTCTCCCTCTTCTATGTGCTGCTGACCACCGACAACGGCGCGATCAACAACGTGATCGCCAACGCCGGCGGGGAGGAGATCTCCTTCCTCACCGACCCGGGCTGGCTGCGCCCGATGTATGTGTTCCAGAACATCTGGAAGTCCGCCGGCTGGGGCACGATCGTCTACCTCGCCGCCCTGACTGCCGTGGACGTGAGCCTGTACGAGGCGGCCGAGCTGGACGGTGCCGGGCGCTGGCGGCAGACCTGGCACATCACCCTGCCGGCGATCCGGCCGACGATCGTGGTGATGTTCATCCTCGCCATCGGCGACTTCCTCGAGCTCGGCTTCGAGCACATGTTCCTGCTGCTGAACTCGCTGAACCGGGAGGTGGCGGAGATCTTCGACACCTACGTCTACACCGCCGGTATCCAGAACGGCCAGCTCAGCTACGCCACCGCCGTCGGCATGTTCAAGGGGCTGGTCGGGCTGATCCTCGTGGTCATCGCGAACCGGCTGGCGAAGAAGTTCGGCGAAGAAGGCGTGTACTGACCCGCTGGGCGGAGAAGGAGGTGTGCACCGATGTTGTCCTATGAAGGCCTGGTCCGGCTCAACCACATCCTGTCCGGTTTCTACCGGCTGATCTGGCTGAACCTGCTCTGGCTGGCCACCTGCGTGCTCGGCCTGGGTCTGTTCGGCGTGGGTCCGGCGACCTACGCGTTCGCCAAGTACGTGGACCGCTGGTTCCGCCTCGGGGAGCTGCCACCGGTCACCGTGATCTTCCGCCGCTCGCTGACCGAGCTGGGTTGGCGGCCGGTGCTGGTGAGCTGGGTGCTGCTGGCCGCCGCGGCCGTGATCGGGGTGAACCTGCTCAGTGCGCCCAGCTGGTACCTGCGGGTGGCGAACCTGGCAGCGCTCGTGGTGCTGGCGGTGATCGGCGCCTACGTGTACTTCGTGCTCGCGGCCCTGGACGTGCCCTCGATCCGGTCCACCCTCAGTGCTGCCCTGCTGCTCGGGGTGGGTTCGCTGCACTGGACCATCGTGGGCACCGCCGGGGTGACCCTCACCTACTGGCTGATGGCCAGCTTCGCTGCCCCGCTGCTGCCGCTGGTCGGCATCGCGCTGCCGATCGCTGTGGTCGGGGCGATCGTGCGGCCGGTGTTCCGCCAGCTCGCGGAGGCCGATGCCGCCGATGGTGCGGCCTCCCCGGCGGCTCCGGCCCCGACCCCTTCGACCACGGCTCGTCCGACTGCGACGACCCGTACCCGACGTGACCGCAATGACGCACCCGCAGACACCCCTGTGCCCGGACGGTCCGGGCCGCTGGAACTGCACCTGGAGAAAGGATCCGTAGCATGAATCACCGGAAGAGGATCGCTGGCGGCACCGCTGCTGTGCTCGCCGCCACCCTTGCGCTGACCGCCTGCGGCAGCGGAGACGGCGGCTCGGGCGGCGGCGACGACGGGCCGCTGACCTGGATGGCGATGCTGCACACGCCCACCACCCCGGACCCGGACGGTCCGATCCACGAGGCGCTGGTGGAGTACACCGGCACCGACTTCGAGATGCAGTGGGTGCCGGACGCCTCCAAGGAGGAGAAGATCAACGCGGCGCTCGCCTCCGGCGCGCTGGCCGACATCACCTCCCTCACCCAGATCAGCTCCACCACGGTCCGCAACGCGCTCACCTCGGGCATGTTCTGGGACGTGGAGCCCTACCTCTCGGAGTTCGACAACCTGTCCCAGATCCCCGAAGCCACCATCGACGTGGCCCGCGTGGACGGGCACCTGTACGGGATTCCGTTCCAGAAGCCGATCGCCCGGTACGGGGTGCTGGTGCGCCAGGACTGGCTGGACAACCTCGGCCTGGAGGCCCCGCACACCCTGGACGAGCTGGCGGACGTGGCCCAGGCGTTCACCGAGGACGACCCGGACGGCAACGGCCAGGACGACACCACCGGCTTCATCGAGCGTGCGGAGAGCTTCAGCCTGTCCTTCCGCATCCTCGCCGGCTACTTCGGCGCGGGGGACAAGTTCCAGCTCGACGACGAGGGCAACATCGTGCCGGCCTTCACCACCGACGCCTGGAAGGAGGCGATGGAGTGGTACCGGAACATCTACGAGAACGGCTGGATGAACCAGGAGTTCGTCACCATGCAGAAGGACAACCAGCGCGACGCGATCGCGCGCGGTGAGGGCGGCATCGTCATCACCGGTCTGTTCGAGGCTCGTGGCTACCTGGAGCTCGCGGAGAGCATCGACCCGGAGACCCCGATGGCCTGGGCGCAGATCAACGACATGACCTATGGTGACGTGCCTCGCCGGATCGTCTCGGACACCAACGGTGGTATGGGCGGCTGGCTGGCGATCAACACCCAGACTGTGGAGAGCGAGGACGAGCTGCGCGAGGTGCTCGGCTTCATCGACTCCCTGCTGGACGAGGAGCCGTTCACGCTGATGACCCAGGGCATCGAGGGTGAGCACTTCGAGGTCGACGAGAACGGGGTCTACTCCCGGATCAACCAGACCGAGTGGGAGCAGGAGGTCCAGCCCTACTCCAGCTCGCGACCGGCGGACAACGTGATCATCTTCAAGTCCGACAACGAGTACGTGAACCGGGCGAACGAGCTGATGGCCGAGAACAACGAGTACGCCGTGGTCAACCCGGCCCAGTCGCTCACCTCGGAGACCTTCGACCGGCAGTGGTCCACCATCGACCAGACCGTGATGGACGCCTTCAACCGGTTCATCGTCGGCGACCTGGACATGGCCGGCTACGAGGCGGCGATCGAGTCCACCCGCAGCCAGGGGCTGGACGACATCATCGCCGAGTTCACCGAGTCCTACAACGCCGTCAACGGCTGATCGATCCCGGGGCGCCGGCCCACGACCGGCCGGCGCCCCGGGTCCCCCCGCAAAGAGAGAGTCCCCGTGCCCACCATGACCACCGCCCGCCGATGGCCCACCGACGGCCACTCCGTGCCCCCGGCGCCGAGCCGGACGGCCGAGCTGTGGCTGACCGGAATCGGAGCGGGGCTCGCCACGGTCTTCCTCGGCGGTTTCGCCGTGGTGGTCAACCGGATCGATCTGGCCACCTTCGAGGAGGTGGTTCGCCCGGTGCTGCTCGCCGGGGCGCAGGACCTCACCCCGGCGGAGGCCTTCGAGGCCGGGCAGACGCTCAGCGCCTGGTTCGGCTTCACCCTGCTGCTGGTGCTCGCGCTGGCTGCGGTGGCCGTGCTGGCCGTCCGCCGCCGTCCGCACCAGCGCCGCAACGCCTGGTGGCTGCTCGCCGCCGGTCTGGTCTGCCTGTTCGGTAGCCAGCTGATCGCCTACCCGATCGCCTTCTTCTTCTTCCTCGGCGCCGGCCTGCTGGCCGTGCGCCCCGTCCGGGACGGGAGCCCCGCATGACTGCCAGCACCGCCACGAAGCTGACCTACCGGCCGGACCGGCTGCGTGCGCCCAGCCCCGGGCGCCGGGTGTTCCAGGTGGTCAACGGCACCCTGCTGGTCGGCTTCGCGCTGATCTGCCTGCTGCCGTTCCTGCACGTGATCGGCAGCTCGCTGGCCTACCCCGGGGAGCTGGCCACCCGCGCGTTCGTGATCATCCCGCGCCAGTTCACCCTGGACGCCTACCGGTACGTGCTGTCCACGCCGACGATCTTCCGCGCCATGGGCGTCTCGGTGTTCGTGACCGTGGTGGGCACCTTCCTGTCCCTGCTGGTCACCTCGCTGATGGCCTACGCGCTGGGCAAGCGGCACCTGCGCGGGCGGCGGGTGGTCAACTTCCTGGTGGTCTTCACGATGCTGTTCAGCGGCGGCATGATCCCGCTGTTCATCGTGGTCAACGGGCTCGGCATGCTGGACAGCATCTGGTCGCTGATCCTGCCGTTCACCGTGAACGCGTTCAACTTCGTGATCATGCGCAGCTTCTTCCAGGGCATCCCGGACAGCCTGGAGGAGGCTGCCCGTATCGACGGCTGCTCCGAGCTGGGCGTGTTCGTGCGCATCGTGCTGCCGCTCTCGGTGGCCTCGATCGCCACCATCGGCCTGTTCTACGCGGTCTCCTACTGGAACACCTACATGTGGGCGATCCTGTTCATCAACGACTCCACGCTGTGGCCGATCCAGGTGCTGCTGCGCCAGATCGTCATCGTGGCCAGCGGGCTGAACGCGGACGCCTCGGTGGTGGAGGTGGTGCCACCGGCGCAGTCGGTGAAGATGGCCGTGATCGCCGTGGCCACCCTGCCGATGCTGATCGTCTACCCGTTCATCCAGCGCTACTTCGTCAAGGGCGCCCTCATCGGCTCGGTGAAGGGCTGAACCAGCATCCGCACCAGGGCGGGCACGCCCTTCGCGGTCAGTGCAGCAGCGCCACCACCGCCACCATCAGCGGCAGCGAGGCGAACGTGGTGATCACCTGGGCGTCGCGCGCCAGGCGCTGCCCGGCCTCGAACTGCATCGCATAGACCAGCACGTTCTGGGCAGTGGGCAGCGCGGCCATCAGCACGACGGCGAACCTCGCCTCGGCGGGGACGCCCACCAGGTCCGCCACCAGGTAGGTGAGCACCGGGTGCACCACGGTCCGCAAGGTCGCCGCGGTGAGCACGCCGGCCCAGTGGGTGCCCACCGGCGGCTGGGGCGCACTGCCTGGGGGCGGGGCCGAACGCACCATGGACATGCCCAGGGTGAGCAGCGCCAGCGGTGCCGCGGTGGCGGCCAACGCCTCCAGCGGCTGCCAGAGCACCGCCGGTGGCTGCCAGCCGGCCAGGGCCAGCGCCAGCCCGGCCAGGGCGCCGATCGTCAGCGGGCTGCGCAGCGCGCGGGTCACCGCGTCCCGGCGGCGCCCGGCGCGGCTGTCGCCGACCGCGAAGGCCACCGGCGCCAGCACCAGCAGCTGCAGCAGCATCGTGGGCACCACGGCCAGGGCATCACCGAGCACGTACACCGCGACCGGGATGCCCAGGTTGCCGGCGTTGAGGTAGCTGGAGGCCAGCGTGCCCACGGTGCCGGTGGCGCGGTCGGTGCGCAGCACCAGGCCGAAGATCGCGGCGGCGATTCCCGCCACCACCACCGTGCTCACCCAGGTGGTCAGCGCCGCGGAGGTGAGCAGCAGGTCCAGGTCGGCGCTGCCGATCGTGGTGATCAGCAGGCTCGGCGTGGCCAGGGTGAACACCACTCGGGCAAGCACCCTGGGCGCCTCCGGGCCGAGCACCCTGGTGGTGGCCAGCAGCCAACCGGCGGCCGCGATGAGCGTCATCGTGCCCAGCGCGGTCAGCACGGCTGTCATCGAGGCATCACGCCACCGGCACCGCCGACCGGAGGAGCGGCGCGACCTCCGCCTCGTCCAGCACGCCGTCGAGCAGGATGGCCTGGAGCTCCAGCTCCAGGTGCTCCCCGGCGGGGATGTGCAACGAGGAGGACCACGCCAGCGACGGGCCGGCACCCAGGTAGTCGGTGGAGCGGACGAACCACGGCCGCACCTGACCGTGCTGCACCAGCAGCGCCGTCCACGGGTGCTCACCGGCGCGGGAGAGCAGCAGCCACGGTGAGGTGGACCCGTTCGCGGCGTCCTCGCCGGTGCCGTCGGCGCAGCTGATCAGCGCCTCGCCATCGCTGGGGAATCGCCAGAAGATGCCGCCGTAGCCGGCGCCGGTGCGGCCCTGGGTGGCCGGGGAGTCGATCGTCACCGGTCCGTTGCTGGCCAGCAGGGTGGAGTGCCAGGTCAGCTGCCAGCCGCGCCGCCCGTCCAGGGCCTGCGCTGTCAACCGGCGACGTTCGGTGAGCAGCTCGGCGCCGTCGTGCCCGTACCAGCTGAGCTGCTCGGTCATCGTCGGGCCGATGAGCGTCATGTCGTGGCTGACCTGCGTGCCGTGGTTGGCCAGCAGCGTCGGGCCGGCGTCGCGCACGTAGGTGCGCCCGCCCCAGAACGAGGAGTCGTTGACCTGCGCCACCGCCAGGGACACCCCGTACTGGTGCCGGTGGTCCAGCGGGGAGATCTCGGTCAGCGGCGTCCCGTCCCAGGTGTGCACCGGGTGCAGGTACGGGCGCGGGGCGTGCACGTCCGGCATCGCCGGGTGCCGCTCGTAGCGGGCCAGCGTGCTGCCGGCGGCGCGGAGAACCCCGGCGTCGTCGTCGCGGGACCACAGCGGCTGGCTGCCGGCCACCGGGGCGGCCGGTGCGGTGGTCGGCCGGACCGGTGCGGGCCCGGTGCTGGCCCGCTCGATCAGCCGGGGCCGGAAGAACAACGAGCTGCTCTCCGCCTCCCCGACGAGCAGCTGGTGCAGCTGTTCCCAGGCGTGCCGACCCAGGTCCATCTGCGGCACCGACATGGTGGTCAGCGACGGGGTGGCGTACTTGGCGAACGCGATGTCGTCGAACCCGGCCACCGAGATGCCGCGAGGCACCCCCACCCCGGTCTCGTTCAGCTTGCCGAGCAGCCCGAACGCGACCAGGTCGTTGAACGCCAGCACGGCGGTGGCCTGCGAGTTCAGCACCGCCTCCAGGGCGGCGTAGCCGTCCTCGATCATCGACCCGCACCGGCTGTGCTGGATGCTCAGCTGCGGATGGTCCTGCTGCAGCTGGCGCAGTCCCTGCAGCCGGGCGGTGTTCGAGGCCGAGTTCTCCGGGCCGGCGAGGTAGATGAACCGTTCGTGGCCGAGGCCGATGAGGTGCTCGGCCAGCTGCCGGATGCCGCCGGCGTAGTCCACCGCCAGCGCGGGCACGTCCCCGGTGAGCGGCTCCCGGTTCACCAGCACCACCGGCGCCGTGGCGGCCATCACCTCGGTCAGCTGCTCCTCCGGCATCCGCGGCGAGCACAGGATGAGCGCATCGCAGCGCCGGCGTGCCTCGACCGCCAGCTCCGCCTCCCGCTCCGGCTCCTCGATGCTGTCGGCGACCAGGATCCGGTAGCCGGCGCGGGTGGCGGCCTGGTTCGCCCCGCGCAGCACCTGCTGGAACATCGGGTTGCCGAGGTCGGGCACGAGCAGCGCGACGGTCTGGGTGCGGCCCAGGGACAGGCTGCGGGCCACGGTGGAGGGGGAGTAGCTCAGCTCCCGGGCGGCCTTGCGCACCCGGGCGGCCATCTCCGGGTCCACGGTGGACCGGCCGTTCATCACCCGGGACACGGTGGCACGAGAGACGCCGGCTGCCCGGGCGACCTCGGCGATGGTCGCCACACCGGTGGTGCTCATCACGCCTCCTCAGGCGCCGGCTCGGCGCCGCTCATCTCGAAGGCACGGTACCGTGCCAGGGCTGGGTGGCCGGGGCCGGCCGGGGCCGCCGAACCCACCGGGGCGGCGGCGAACAGAGCCACCTCCGCCCCGATCCACCGGCCCGGGGTGGCGGCGAAGGACTCGGGGACGGTGGTCCATGCCGGCTCCGGGTCACCGGCGAGCGCCCAGGACAGGTGCACCGTCCCGGCGCCGTCGCTGCTCAGCCGCAGCCGCACCTCCGCCCCCGGTGCCAGCACCTGCTCGGCGACCGGGACCTCGCGGCGGCGTCGGTCGGGTGAGTCGTCCGCACCGGAACGACGACAGACCAGGTGGGTTCCGCCGTCGCGGACCTCCAGGCCGATCCAGGCGTACTCCTGACCGAGCAGCACCAGCCCGGTGCGGGCGCCCTCCGGCCCGGCGGTCAGCTCTACGGCGGTCTCGTAGCTGACCGGCAGTCCGGCCAGCTGCTGGCCGAGCAGCTGGCCGAGCAGGCGCAGGTCGCCCAGGTCGTTGGCCACCGCGCGCAGCTCCAGGCGCCCACCGCCCACGCTCGCCCAGGACGGGTCCGGGTTGGCCTGCCAGTGCCACTTCGGGTGCAAGGTGGCGGTGAAGTCGTCACTGCCGTCGACGGCGCGCATCCGCTGGCGTGCGGAGCTCACCGGGGCCGGGTGGGTCAGCACGGGCTCCCCGGCGTCGCCGAGCACGGGCCAGCCGTCGCTTCCCCAGCGCATCGGCTGCAGGTGGGTGACCCGGCCGTAGGGCCCACGGTCCTGGAAGTGCACGAACCAGTCCGCCCCGTCCGCGTCGGTGACCCAGGCGCCCTGGTGCGGTCCGTTCACGCCGGTGCTGCCCTGGGCGAGCACCGTCCGCTCCTCGTACGGGCCGTACACGGACCTGGACCGGAACACCGCCTGCCACCCGGTGGCCACCCCGCCGGCGGGGGCGAAGATCCAGTACCAGCCCTCCCGCCGGTACAGCTTGGGCCCCTCGAGGGTGCCGTAGCCGGGCAGGTCGGCGCCGTCGATGACCGTGCGCCCGGGGGCCAGCACGGTGCGCAGGTCCGGGCTGACCTCCAGCACGGTGAGCCGGTTCTTCACCCCGGACCGGCTGGCGGCCCAGCCGTGCACCAGGTAGGCGCGGCCGTCGGCGTCCCACAGCGGGCAGGGGTCGATCAGCCCCTGGCCGGCCAGCAGCAGGTACGGCTCGGCCCACGGCCCCTCGGCGGCGGGAGCGGTGGAGACCCACAACCCGTGGTCGGGGTCCGGCCAGACGATGTACAGGGTGCCTTCGTGGGCGCGGATCGAGGGCGCCCACACCCCGCCGCCGTGCCGCGGCAGGGCGAAGTGCTCGCGCGGCGGCACCGCCGGCAGGGCGTGCGCGGCGAGCTCCCAGCTGACCAGGTCCGGTGAGCGCAGCACCGGCAGGCCGGGGGCGCGGTTGAAGCTGGAGGCGACCATCAGGTACTCGTCGCCATGGCGGATCACGTCCGGGTCGGGCCAGTCCTCGTCCAGCACCGGGTTCCGGTAGGTGCCCACGCCGGCCCGGGCCGGGTCGGCCTGGTCGGCGGGCCGGGGGGTGGGGGAAGGGTGCGCCATCGCGGTTCTCTCCGGGGTGGTGTGGTCTCGGGCGGCCCGGTCTACCGGTCGAGCACGGCCCGGTGCAGCAGGTCGCCGTAGTCGGCCAGGTGCACGGCCTGGGCGGAGGCCAGGGAGTCGTTCACCGCGGCGCCGATGAGCACCGAGCGCACCCCGTCGCGGTAGCCGGCGTGCCGCCCGAGCGCATCCTCGCCCACGCCGCGGAACACGTCGTCCAGCAGCATCGCGTCCCCGCCGCCGTGTGCCCCGACGCCCTCGGGGATGGGCACCTCCTCGGGCTGGGACCAGAGCCGCTGCAGCATCAGCCGGGACCCGTGCGGGCGCAGCTGCTGCCCGGTGCGCTCGGCCTCGGTGGCGCTCGGGTCGAGCACCGGCCGGTCCTTGCCACCGGGGCCCAGGGCGCTGGTGGTCCGCTCGGCACTGACCGCGCCGCGTTCCACCACGTCCAGCTCCAGGCGGCCCTCGGTGCCGTTGAACGCCACCCGGTAGCCCTCCCACGGGGAGTGGGCGTTCAGCGAGTAGGACATCGCCGCCCCGCGCTGGTAGCCGACGGTGACGGAGAGGTTGTCCTCGATGGTGATGCCTGGTGCGAACACGTCCTGGTCCCGGTGGTAGCCGTCCAGGTGCTCGGCGTCCAGGAACAGTCCCTTGAGCTGGGGGTCGGCGGCCAGGTCGAGCGCGAACGGGTCGCCGGCGGCGAGCAGGTCCCGGCCGAGTGCCGGCCGCTCGCCCAGGCCGCGGGCGGCGGCGTTCTCCGCGCCGTAGAAGCGCAGCCCGCCCAGGGCGAACACCGTCTGGGGCACGTCCGCCAGCCACCAGTTCACCAGGTCGAAGTGGTGGGTGGACTTGTGCACCGCGAGCCCGCCGGAGCTGTCCTTCTCCCGGTGCCAGCGGCGGAAGTAGTCCGCACCGTGCACCGTGTCCAGGCACCACTCGAAGTGCACCGAGGTGACCGTGCCGATGGCGCCCTCGGCGATCAGGCGCCGCACGGTGGAGTTCCGGGGCGAGTACCGGTAGTTGAAGGTCACCGTGAGGGTGCCGGTGGACTGCTCGGCGGCGCGGACGATGCGCTCCAGGCTGGGCACGTCGATCGTCATCGGCTTCTCGGTGATCACGTCCAGGCCCCGGTCCAGCCCGGCCACGATGTGGTCGGCGTGGGTGGAGTCCTTGCTGGTGACGATGAGCACGTCCGGCCGGGCCGCCGAGAGCATCTCCTCGAACGTCTCCGGGGTGAAGTGCGGTGGGGCGCTGCGGCCCCGGTCGGCGAGGTAGCTGTCGTAGTAGGCCATCCGCGCCTCGTTCGGGTCGAGGAACGCGACGATCTCGCCCAGGTCAGCGTGCGTGGAGGTCAGCGCGTCGATGTACATCCGCGATCGGCCGCCGGTCCCGATGACGGCGTAGCGGCGAGGACGGTCAGACATGGGCATCCTGTTCAAGTTCGGTGATCGACAGCGAGAAACCGATTTCCGATCAACCTACTCATCGCCGTGCCCGGTGTCAACTTACCCGCGCTGTCCCGCGGGTAACGCATAGAAACCGGTTCCGCCCGCAGGGTGCCCAGACGCCTACCCTGCCCGCAAGGTCACGTGGATCCGGTCATCGGTGCCCGTTCTTGCTTGACCTTGCGTGAACGGGCGGGCGGTGAGCACGGGAGAGCCCCGTGGTCACCGCCCGCCCGAGAAGGGTCGTGTGAGGTCAGGCCTCGGTGTCCTCGTCCACCCAGTCGAAGGTCTTGGTCACGGCCTTCTTCCAGTTCCGGTACAGCCGCTCCCGCTCCTTCTCCTCCATCTGCGGCCTCCAGCGCTTGTCCTCGGCCCAGTTGTCGATCACGTCCTGCTCCCCGGACCAGAAGCCCACGGCGATGCCGGCCGCGTACGCCGCACCCAGGGCCGTGGTCTCGGCGACCTTGGGCCGGATCACGTCCACGCCGAGGATGTCCGCCTGGAACTGCATGAGCAGCTCGTCAGCGATCATGCCGCCGTCGACCTTCAGCTCGGTCAGGTCCACTCCGGAGTCGGCGTTCATCGCGTCCACCACCTCGCGGGTCTGGTACGCGGTGGCCTCCAGCGTGGCCCGGGCGATGTGCCCCTTGTTCACGTACCGGGTGAGCCCG
>CAZMDO010000001.1:42006-44418 GCA_964564445.1 uncultured Ruaniaceae bacterium
AGTGCGCCGCGGGCGTCCGGACGCCAGTGCGGGGCGAACAGGCCCGAGAATGCCGGCACGAAGTAGGCGCCACCGTTGTCCTCGACCGTCTTGGCCAGCTCCTCCACCTGCGGCGCATCGGTGATCAGGCCCAGGTTGTCGCGCAGCCACTGCACCAGCGAGCCGGTCACGGCGATCGAGCCCTCGAGGGCGTAGATGGGCTTCTGGTCACCGATCTTGTAGGCGACGGTGGTGAGCAGGCCGTTCTCCGAGGGGATGGCCTCCTCACCGGTGTTGATCAGCATGAAGTTGCCGGTCCCGTAGGTGTTCTTGGCCATGCCGACCTCGAAGCAGGCCTGGCCGAACGTGGCCGCCTGCTGGTCGCCGAGGATGCCGGCGATCGGCACCCCGGGGATCATCCCGCCCTCGCGGCCCTTGCCGTAGACCTCGGAGGAGGAGTGGATCTCCGGCAGCATCGACATCGGTATGCCCATGTCGGCAGCGATGTCGGCGTCCCAGTCCAGGGTCTTCAGGTCCATCAGCATGGTGCGGGAGGCGTTGGTGACGTCGGTGACGTGCACCCCACCGTTGGTCCCGCCGGTCATGTTCCACAGCACCCAGGAGTCGGTGTTGCCGAACAGCAGGTCGCCGGCCTCCGCCTTGGCCCGCGCGCCCTCCACGTTCTCCAGGATCCAGCGCACCTTCGGGCCGGAGAAGTAGGTGGCCAGCGGCAGGCCGACCTTGGCCTTGTACTTGTCCGGGCCGTCGGACCCGCCCAGCTCGTCGACGATCTTCTGCGTCCGGGTGTCCTGCCAGACGATCGCGTTGTACACCGGTTCGCCGGTGTTCTTGTCCCACACCACCGTGGTCTCGCGCTGGTTGGTGATGCCCACCGCCGCGATGTCGGACTTGCTCATCGGCGCCCGGGCGAGGGCGAGACCGACCACCTCGCGGGTGTTCCGCCAGATCTCCATCGGGTCGTGCTCCACCCAGCCGGCCTTCGGCAGGATCTGCTCGTGCTCGATCTGGCCGGACTCCACGATCTGACCGGCGTGGTCGAAGATGATGGCTCGGGTGCTGGTCGTGCCCTGGTCGATGGCGAGTACGTAGTCAGGCATGTCGTTCCTTCGTGTTCGTAGGGCTCCGCCGTGGGCGGATCTTCTCGACGCTTCCTCGCGACGCCTCGGTGGCGGACTCGCCGCCGCACGTCGGTGTGGTTGCACGGTGTCCTGACTGTCATGGTTGCCCTGGGCGCACGAGTGCGCAACCATCGTGCACGAACGTGCACCGGCGCCGCAGGAGGGATGAACGAGTGCGTGAGGACGATGCGTACCGGGCTGCGGCGATGTACTACCTGCAGGACCAGACCATGGAGGTCATCGCCGGCACCCTCGGGGTGTCCCGGTCCACGGTGTCCCGGCTGATCAAGGTCGCCCGGGACGAGGGCATCGTGCGGATCTCGCTGCGCCGGCCGAGCGGCACCGGTGCCGACCTCGGCCACCGGCTGGCGGCGACGTTCGGGATCGTGGCGCACGTGGTGCCGGTGCGCGAACGGGCGAGCGAGGTGCAGCGCCTGGAGCAGGTCGCGATGGTGGCGGCCGGGCTGGTGACCGAGTGGGTCCGCGCCGGGATGGTCATCGGCGTGGCCTGGGGCACCACGGTCACCGCGATCGCCCGGCACCTGACCCCCAGCCCCGCCCGCGGGTCGATCGTGGTGCAGCTCAACGGCGCGGCGAACACCTTCGCCGGCGGGGTCACCTACGCCGGGGACCTGGTCTCCTCCATCGCCACCGCCTTCGACTCCACCCCGCACCTGTTCCCGGTGCCGGCGTTCTTCGACTTCGCCGAGACCAAGGAGGCGATGTGGCGAGAGCGGAGCATCCGGCGCGTGCTGGCGGTGCAGCGCCGCGTGGACCTGGCGCTGTTCGGGGTCGGTGCGCTCGCCGCCGACGTGCCCTCGCACGTCTACAACGCCGGCTACCTGGACGACGCCGAGATCGCCGAGCTGACCTCCGAGGGGGTGGTGGGGGACGTGTGCACGGTGTTCCTGCGCGAGGACGGCACCTACCGGGACGTGGCGATCAACTCCCGGGCCACCGGGCCCACCCCGCACGAGCTGCGCACCCTCGGGCGGCGGGTGTGCGTGGCGGTCGGGGCGGCGAAGGTGCCCGCCCTGCTCGGTGCGCTGCGTGCGCGGGTGGCGACCGACCTGGTCACCGACGAGACCACGGCGCGCCTGCTGCTGGAACGCCTGCACGCCGACTCCGTGGCAGGCTGAGCAGGTGAACCACGCCCTGGACGCCCGCCCGGTGATCCGCCCCGCCCTGCCCGCGGACGTGCGCGCGATCCGTTCGATCGTGGACCCGTACGCGGAGGAACGCATCCTGCTGGCCAAGGACCTGGTCGACTTCTACGAGGCGGTCCCGGAGTTCC
>CAZMDO010000002.1:0-41892 GCA_964564445.1 uncultured Ruaniaceae bacterium
GACTGACCACCCCGGCGGCCTGCTGCCCGGTGCGGCAGAACGCCGTCGGCGGGAGGGGTGGCCGCGCCGAATTCCCGATAGTGCTAGCGCCGCAGCGACCGGACATGCCAGACTGGCTGCCGTTGCAAGCGTTTGACTTACGTAGGACCCGGGGCACGCACACTCCAGTGCAGGTCTCACGGGCGGCCATCGCATCCCGGTGGTGCCGGCCGTTCGCGCTGACGTGGGGCGAAGCATTGCGGCACCAGCGGGACGCGCACAGGGCACGTCCCAGAGGAGTCCCCGGAAGGACATGCACGACATGGCACAAGGAACCGTCAAGTGGTTCAACGCGGAGAAGGGCTACGGCTTCATCGCCCAGGACGGTGGCGGTGACGACGTCTTCGTCCACTACTCCGCCATCCAGTCCGAGGGTTACCGCACCCTCGAGGAGGCGCAGCGCGTCGAGTTCGAGATCACCCAGGGCCCCAAGGGCCCGCAGGCCGAGAGCGTCCGCGCGGTCTGATCGGACCTCACGACGGCCCGCACCCCGACGACGGGTGCGGGCCGTCGCCGTATCCGGCCGCAGGCGCCCGCGGCTGGGCTCGCCGGGTGCTCCGCCGGGCGCCCCGCCGGGCGCTCGCGCGGCGCGGTGCGACCACCGCCGGGGCACGGGACGCCGGCGCTCAGGCCGCCTCGTCCGGCGGGTCGGTGAACGGCGAGAACGTGCCGATGAACTCCCGCGCGGCCGCTGGGCCGAGCACGGTGGCGGGGACCGGGAGCGAACGCATCCGGCGGTCCAGCGCGCGCACGGGCAGCTCCCGCTGTGCCCCGACGATGACCACGTTGCCGTAGCGGCGCCCCTTGAGCACACCGGGCTCGGCGACCACCAGGACGTGCTCGAAGACCTCCGCCACCGTGGCCGCCTCCCGCCGGGCCAGGGTCAGCGGCGGGCGGTCCGCGGTGTTCACCAGGTACACCCCCTCCGGGTCGAGCGCTGAGGCCACGGCCTGGGTGAACTCCACGGTGCGCACATGCTCGGGCGGCTCGCGGCCGACGAACACGTCCCGCACCACCGCATCCTTGCTGCCCGCGGTGATCGACTCGGTCGCCTCCCGGGCGTCCGCCACCCGGATCCGCAGCAACGGGGAGCGAGGCAGGTCGAACCACTCCCGCACGTAGCCGGCCAGCAGCGCGTCCCACTCGACGGCGATCTGGCGCGAACCCGGCCACCTCGCCTCGACCGCCCGCGGCAGTGCGCAGCCGGCCGCCCCCAGGTGCACCGCGCGCACCCGGTCGGCAGGCATGGTCTCCTCGAGCACCGCCATCATCTGCTGCATGTACTCGAACACCAGGTGGGCCGGGTCGGCCAGGTCCAGGTAGGAGCTCTCCGCCCCGTCGATCAGCAGCATCACACCGTGCGGAGCCGCACTGTCGGTGGTCAGCTCTACGGTGGCGTGCGAGGTGATGATCGGACCGATGGGCAGATCGCGAGGAGCGGTCCGCGCGGAGGAGCGACGGGACATGCCCCGACGCTAGCGCGAGCGGACCGGACCGGCGGAACCCGTTGACAAGTTCGAACCGATGTTCGACAATAGGGCAAGGGAAAGGACGGAGGTCACCACGATGAGGATCATGAGCGCGGCACGGCTGATGGCCCGGGCCGAGGGCGAGCTGGCCCAGGTGACGTCCGGCCAGGATCCGCAGGAGGTGTTCCTGCACGCGCACATGGCGGCGCTGCGAGCAGCCGCGGCGCTGCTGGAGCTGCAGGTCCTGCCCGGTGGGCGCCGGCGGCGGGTGCGCAGCGCCTGGGAGCAGCTGGCCGAGGTGGGCCCGCAGTGGCAGGAGTGGGCGGACTACTTCGCCCAGGGAGCGGCGGTGCGGGCAGCGATCGAGTCGGGTCGCAGCGTCCGGCTGAGTGCTGCCGAGGCCGACGAGGTCCTCGCCGCTGCGACCGACTTCCTCGACCAGGTCCGTACCATGGTCGCCGCATCGGCACGGCCGGCCCGGCTGGCGTCATGAGCGCCGTCCTGTCCGCCACCGGCGGTCCGGTCGGCTGAGGCACGAGCGGTACCGATGAACCGGGAGCGGCGATGAGCAGGGGACCACGCAGCGCAGCGGCGCGGCGGGACTGGGGCGACGACGACTCCGAGACGCCGATCCTGCACGTGGACATGGACGCGTTCTTCGCCTCCGTCGAGCTCATCGACCGGCCGGAGCTGCGTGGTCTGCCGGTGATCGTCGGCGGCCAGCACCGGGGGGTGGTGCTCGCCGCGACCTATGAGGCCAGGGCCTCCGGTGTGCACTCGGCGATGCCGATGACCCGGGCCCGGGTGCTGTGCCCGCAGGCGGTGGTGATCAGCCCGGACCACCACCGCTACCGGGACGTCTCCCGTGCGGTGATGGCCATCCTCGCCGAGATCACCCCGGTGCTCGAACCGGTGAGCATCGACGAGGCGTTCCTGGACGTCTCCGGCGCACGGCGGCGGCTGGGTGCCCCCGCCCAGATCGCCCAGCGGCTGCGCGAACGGATCGCTGCCGAGCTGCACGTGCCGGCCTCGGTGGGGGTGGCCGCGACGAAGTTCGTGGCCAAGCTCGCGTCCAGCCACGCCAAGCCGGACGGCCTGCTGGTGGTCCCCAGGCCGGCGACGGTGCCCTTCCTGCACTCGCTGCCGGTCGGTGCGCTGTGGGGGGTGGGGGAGCGCACCGCCGAGCGGCTGTCCCGGCTGGCCATCCACACCGTGGCCGACCTTGCGCACACCCCGCTGCCCACCCTGCACCAGGCGCTCGGCCGCGCCGGCGGACAGCGGCTGCACGACCTGGCCTGGGGGCGGGACCCGCGGCCGGTGGAACCCGTGCGCCGGGAGAAGTCCGTGGGCCATGAGCAGACGTTCGCCACCAACCTCACCGACCGTGCCGAGCTGGCCGCCGTGCTGCTGGACCAGGCGCACCGGTGCGCCGCGCGGCTGCGCACGGGTGAGCTGCTCGCCGGCGGCGTGGCGATCAAGGTGCGGCACGCGGACTTCACCACGCTCACCCGCTCCCGCAGCCTCGAGGCGCCCTCGGACGTGGCGCACCAGCTCTACCTCACCGCACGTGACCTGCTCGCCGGCATGGACATCCCGGCCGACGGCATCCGGTTGCTCGGCCTGCGCTGCGAGTCGCTCAGCGACGCAGCCACCACCGCCGTGCAGGTCCGCCTGGACGAGGACGACACCGGACGGCGCCTGGCCGAGCGGGCGATGGACGACGTTCGGCAGCGTTACGGCGTCGGATCGCTCACAGTCGGGTCACTGGTTCGCGCTACAACTACCGAGAACGCGCCAGGCGACATATCCTGAGAGGAGAAACCTCACAACGAGGCGAACCTGGACAAGAATTGGGAGGTGACCATGCCTCTCTCCGAGTACGAGCAGCGCGTGCTGGAGGAGATGGAGCAGCAGCTGCGCTCCGATGATCCCAAGCTCGCAGACGCCATCTCCGGGGCTGCGGTGCGGCGTCCCCGTAACGTCATCCTCGGCGCCCTCCTCGGGCTGGCTGGTATCGGCCTGCTGATCGCCGGACCGCTCACCAGCTACCTGGTGCTGAGCATCGTCGGCTTCCTCGCCATGTTCTCCGGCGTGATGCTCGCGATCTCGAAGCCCAAGCGGGTCTCGCCGCCGGCCAGCGCCGACCCCAGGAAGGTCCGCGACCACCCCGGGCGGAAGCAGAGCGGCGGCTTCATGTCGAAGCTCGAGGACCGCTGGGACCACCGCCGCGAGGACAACGGGCGCTGAGCTCCGGCTGCCCCCCGCCGAGGACTGCCGCGCGCCGATACTGCAGCGACCGCCGAGGCGCAGCGAACCACGTGCCACGCGATGCCGAGGTGCAGCGAACCACGTGCCACGCGATGCTGAGGCGCAGCGCGCCACGGGTCAGCGCGCGGTGGCATCCTCGCGCTCGCGTGCCTTCTCCGCGGGCCGCCCGGCCTCTGCCGTCCGCTCCCGCGCGCCGGACCTGACTATCTGCAGCCACTCCCGCACCGTCTGCGGCTCGGGGTGCTCGTCCCGTCCCCGGCCGTCCGGGGTGTAGCGGGACCGCTCCACCGCCGTGCCCAGTGCGCGCAGCGCCGCGCGCGCGGCCTCGGTGGCGAGCACCTCCTCGCCTGCCGCCACGACCGCCCGTGGGGTGGAACCGGGCTGCACCCGCCCACCGGCACTGCGCACCGCCCCGACCGCCTGCTGCCAGGCCGTCTCCAGGTCACCGCTGGCGCGAGCGCGCCGACGCCGCAGGACCAGAGCCACCGCCCCGCCGGCCAGCAGCAGCCCACTGAGCACGCCCAGCCCGGTCAGCGGTGAGGAGGTGCGTGTGGGGCCGCCGGCCTCGGTGGTGTCCTCGTCGCTGGCCTCCTCCGAGGCCTCCGCCGAGGCGGTGCTCGCCGTGGACGTCTCCTCCGCTGCCGTGCTGGTCTCGGTCGGCGCCGTGGTCTCCGTCTCCGGCGTCTCCTCCTCCGGCTCCGGTGCCCACCGCGGCGCCGTCCCGGACTGGCTGCCCGGGGTGGGCTCGAACCGGACCCAGCCGACCTCCGGGAACAGCACCTGCGGCCAGGCGTGCGCCTGGTGGGCGGTGATCGAGCCGATCCCGCCGTCGTTCAGCTCGCCAGGCAGGTAGCCGATGGCCAGCCGGGCCGGCAGGTCGAGCGTGCGGGCCATCACCACCATCGCCGTGGCGAACTGGACGCAGTAGCCCCGGCGGTCGTGCAGGAAGTCCCAGACCGCGTCCCGGGTCCGCGCGCTGGTGACCGACTCGGTGTAGGTGAACAGGGCCGGGTCACGCAGATAGTTCTGGATCGCCAGCAGCTGCTCGTAGGGGGTCTCGGCGCCCGCATCGGCGACGATCTCGCGGGTCAGGGCGGCCACGTCCGGCCCGTACCCGGTGTCCGGCACCTGCAGCAGCGCCGGGTCGGCCTCCAGCGTGGTCGGGTCGAGGGCGCTGAGCCGGGCCGCGTCCAGCTCCCGCGGGTGCATCGTCACCCGGTAGGTCAGCTCGCCGGGCTCAGCACCCTCCAGCCGCACCTCGTCGGCCTGCGGGGCATAGGAGGCCTGCCCGTCCACCTCCACCACGCGGGGAGCACCCGGCACAGGCAACCGGTCCTGGCCGAGGTCGTTGATGGTGATGGTGACCGTCTGCGAGCCCTCGGTGTCCACCTCCTCGGGCCAGAGCAGTCCCTCGGCCTCCTGCCACTCCTCGGGCTTCGTCCGGTCCCAGCTGGCGCCGTCGAACTGGGTGAGGGTGTAGGCGTGCAGCGGGCCGAGCTGGGAGGGCAGCGCCCCGGTGTAGGTCATCACGACCGCGTCCTCCGGCCGGTTCAGGTCCGAGCGCAGGTCCAGGCCGAGGTCCAGCCGGGTGGCGTCGGCGTCCGCCAGCTCGGCGGGTGCGTGCCAGCGCACGGGGCTGGGCAGCGCCAGCACCCACGGGGCGGCCACCAGCGCCACGGCGATCACCGCGGCGGCCACCGCGCCCAGGGCACCCATCCTGCGCGTGCTCGTGCGACCGTCAGGTTCGCGCCAGGCCTCCGCGCCGGTGGCCAGCATCGCGACGAACCCGAGACCCGTGGCCACCACGGTCCAGACGTGCACCGGGGCGAGCAGCAGCACCGGCAGCGCCCACAGCACCAGCGGCGGGAGCGCCGCCCAGGCCGGGGCGCGCCCGGGCACGGCGAGCAGGTCGGCAAGCAGGTAGAGCAGCGCGACCCCGGCGGTCACCAGCAGCCCCACCCCCGGCACGTCCGCGATCGGCGGCAGTGCGACCTGGATGGCCGCCAGACCCTGGTCCACCAGCCGGTCGAGCCGGTCGATCGCCGCCCGGGTGGGCAGCACGCCGAGCAGCGCGTCGTCGTGGGCGTACCAGGCGGTGATGGTGGCGGCGGCGGCGAGCAGCGCCCCGGCGGACGGCAGCAGCATCCGGCGCGTCCAGCGGCGCAGCGCCACCAGCACGCCGAACATCACCAGCACCGTGGTCAGCACCGGGGCGAGCCACAACGACGTGGCGACCAGCCGGTCGAGCGCGAAGGAGCTGGCCACCACGGTGAACGCGGCGGCCAGGCTGACCAGGGCGGCACGAGTCACTGCCGCCCCCAGGTGGCCAGCGTGCGGTCCCACATGGCGCCGATCTCGTCCCCGGAGTCGCAGCCGGCCACCAGCCAGCCGGCGGAGGCGAGCCGGGCGGTGGCCGCCTCGTCGGCATCGACCAGCAGCGCCAGGCACTGGCGTGCCGCGGTCAACGTGCACAGCTCCTCGAGCACGTCCGGGCCGGGGTCACGCAGGACTGCCACCAGCGCCCCGTGCCCGTTCTGCTCCGGGAGCGGCGGGCGGCCGTGGCTCGCTCGGGCGAACGCGTCCAGGGCGGAGGCGGCGTCGGCCACCGGCACCGACAGCTTCGCCGGCGCCAGGGCCAGGTGGGCCTCCTGACCGTCGGCGACCAGCGCCACCGCCAGGGACGCGCTGGCGCTGACCGTCCACTCGGTGGCCGGTGCTGGGGCAGGTTCGGTGGGGCCGAGGTCGACGACCAGCCCGAGGCTGCTGTCGGTCATCGGATCGTCCTGGCGCACCAGCAGCTCGCCGTGCCGTGCCGAGGAGCGCCAGTGGATCCGGCGCAGGTCGTCCCCGCGCCGGTAGTCCCGCAACGTCAGGTCGTCCAGGCTGCGCTCGGGCTGCCCGGCCTCGCTGGGCCGCGGGTAGCGCTGCGGCCACAGCCGCACCAGGTCGGCCACGTCCGTGGTCGCCGGCCAGACCAGCACCTCGGTGCTGCTGCCGGCCACATGACGCCAGCGCACCAGACGGAGCGGGTCGGTGCGCAGCACCACCGCCGGGCCGAGCCGCAACGGCCCGCGGCGCAGCGGACGGATCCGGTAGCCGCCACCGTCCCCACCACCGCGCTCGACCTCCCCACGCAGCCGCTCACGCAACGTGGTCCACGCCGGCAACCGGCCCGGCACCGAGCGCAGCCGCACCTGCGCCCACTGTCCAGCCACCGGCCGGCGCGGCTGCACCGACCGGTGCAGGTCGATGCGTGGCCAGCCGAGCCGGTGCAGGGCCACCCAGACCAGCGCCACCAACGGCGTCGCCAGCGCCAGGGCCGCCAGGGAACCCACCGTGCTGGAGTGCATCGACGTCGCGACGAAGGCCAGCACGGCACCGGCGACCAGCAGGCCGAGTCCGCGAGCAGTGGGGCGCATCGCTCATCCCTCGATCACGAGTGGACGGGCACCCGTGCGAGGAGCTCGGAGACCACGTCCTCCGCTGAGACCCCCTCCACCCTGGCGGCACGGGTCAGGGTGAGCCGGTGCGCCAGCACCGAGACGCCGAGGGCCTGCACGTCGTCGGGCAGCACGTAGTCGCGGGCGTCCAGGTAGGCGAGCGCCTTCGCCAGCGCCACCAGGTGCAGACCGGCCCGCGGGGAGGCGCCGAGCTGCACCCCCGGGTGCTCCCGGCTCGCCCGCAGCACCGCCATCAGGTACCGGAGCACCTCCTCGGACACGAACACCTGGCGCACCGCGGTCCCGGCGGCCTGCACGTCCTCGGGGCCCATCACCGGCTCGATCCCGGTCAGCGGGTCGCCGAAGCCACCGGTGGACAGCATCGCCAGCTCGTCCTCGTCCGGCGGGTAGCCCAGGCTCACCCGGGCCATGAACCGGTCCTGCTGCGCCTCGGGCAACCGGTAGGTCCCGTCCATCTCCACGGGGTTCTGGGTGGCGATCACCATGAACGGCTCGGGCAGCCGGTGGGTGGTGCCGTCCACGGTCACCTGCCGTTCGGCCATGCACTCCAGCAGCGCCGACTGCGTCTTCGGTGAGGCCCGGTTGATCTCGTCGCCGATGACCACGGTGGCGAACAGCGGACCGGGGTGGAACTCGAACGTACCGGTCTCCTGCCGGTAGATCGTCACCCCGGTCAGGTCGCTGGGCAGCAGGTCCGGGGTGAACTGGATCCGGCCCAGGGTGCCCGAGACCGAGGCAGCCAGCGCCTTGGCCACCGTCGTCTTGCCCACGCCGGGCACATCGTGCAGCAGCAGGTGCCCCTGAGCCAGGAACGTGGCCAGGATCGTGCGCACCGCTCCTGGGCGTCCGGGCAACGCCTGCGTCAGGTTCTCCTCCAGCCGCCGGATCGCCGGCCCCCGGGTGGCGTCCGCGGGCGTGCGCACCGCTGCGTCCGCGGACGTGTGCACTGCTGCGTCCGCGGGCGTGCGCGCCGCTGCGTCCGCACCGGAGGACCGCGCTGCGTCCCCGCCCGCGGGAACCCGTGGGACGGCGGCGGCGGTGATCGGTGGCACCGACTGCCCGGGTGGGTCGGCAGGCAGCGGTGCAGCGGGCTGAGCAGGCATGTCAACGAGCCTAATCGTGCTGGCCGGTCCAGCACGACGAACCGACGGACAGATGTCTGCAGCCGCGGAGCCCTCCACTTCCCTCCACCTGCTCTGACCTGCGTCTTCGCCCTGGAAAAGGTGCGTCGACACGCGCTTGGAGATTGCGTGTGGGGGATTGTGGAGTAAAGTGGGGCCATCCGGAGCACGTAGGAAGGGGGTGGAACCTTGTTCCTCGGTACGTACGAGCCCCGCCTGGACGACAAGGGCCGCCTGATCCTGCCTGCGAAGTTCCGGGACCAGATGGCCGGGGGCATCGTCATCACCCCAGGTCAGGAGCGGTGCCTGTACGGCTACACGATGGCGGCGTTCGAGGAGATCGTCGGCACGATGAAGACGGCGTCGACCACCTCCAAGGCGAACCGCGACTTCACCCGCTTCTTCCTGGCCGGCGCCAGTGACGAGATCCCGGACAAGCAGGGCCGGGTGACCATCACCGCCAAGCTGCGCCAGTACGCCGGGCTGCAGCGCGAGGTCGCGGTGGTCGGGGCAGGCAACCGGATCGAGATCTGGGACCTGGCGGCCTGGAACGACTACCTCGCCGCCAACGAGCAGGCCTTCGCCGACATCAGCGAGGAGGTGATCCCGGGCTTCTGACCTCCGTCCGACGTGGTCTCTCACCGCAGTCTCTGACGCACTTCCCCGGCGCCAGAGCAGGCGGGGAGAGTCCAGGCCGGACGGGGGAGAGGGCAGTACCGGACCCGTCCTCCACTTCCCTCCACCCGGACCGCTCCACTTCCCTCCACCCACCCGGACCGACCGACAGCCCGACCCAGCCCGACCGACCACCGACCGACCACCGACCGACCAGGAAGGCCATGACGCAGATGACCACCCCCGCCCGGCACATCCCCGTGCTGGCGCAGCGGTGCCTGGATCTGCTCGCCCCGGCGATCGAACCCGACGGGGCGGTCCTGATCGACGCCACCCTCGGCCTCGGCGGGCACGCCGAGGCCGCGCTGCGTCGGTTCGGCCGGCTGCACCTGGTCGGCATCGACCGCGACCCGCAGGCGCTCGCCCTCGCCGGCGAGCGGCTGGCCCCGTTCGGTGACCGGTTCACCGCGGTGCATGCACGCTACGACGAGATCGATGCGGTCGCCGCCGAGCACGGCCAGGGCGGACGGGTGCAAGGCATCCTGTTCGACCTCGGCGTCTCCTCGCTGCAGCTGGACGAGGCCGAGCGCGGCTTCTCCTACGCCCACGACGCCCCGCTGGACATGCGGATGGACCCGACCACCGGCAGCACGGCGGCGGAGATCCTCGCCGAGGCCGACGAGCACGAGCTGCGCCGGATCCTGCGCACCTATGGCGAGGAACGGTTCGCCGGCCGGATCGCCGCGGCGATCGTGCGGCGCCGCCAGTCCGCACCGCTGACCCGCACCGCCGAGCTGGTGGAGCTGGTCCGGGAGAACATCCCGCACGCCGCGCGCCGGACCGGCGGCAACCCGGCGAAGCGCACCTTCCAGGCGCTCCGGATCGCGGTGAACGCCGAGCTGGAGGCGCTGGAGAGGGCGCTCCCGGCCGCCATCGGTGCCCTCGCCGTGGGCGGGCGCATCGTCGTGGAGTCCTACCAGTCGCTCGAGGACCGGATGGTCAAGCGGGCGCTCGCCGCCGGCGCCACCTCCTCGGCCCCGCCCGGGCTGGTGCTGCCGCTGCCCGAGCACGAGCCCTACCTGCAGCTGCTCACCCGAGGTGCCGAGGAGGCCGACACCGCGGAGCGGGAGGCCAACCCACGGGCCACCTCGGTGCGGCTGCGCGCGGCGGAGCGCACCCGAGAAGGAGGACGACCATGAGCGCAGTACCCAGCCGCCCGGCTGCACCTGCCGCCGGCACCGCCTGGCGGCCGAGGCTGCGGATCGTGCGCGCTCCCGCCGCCCGGCGCAGCCGCGCAGGCTTCATCCTGCTGTGCGTGGCCATCCTGGTCGGGTCGCTGCTGGCCGTGCTGATGCTGAACACCGCGATGGCCACCACCGCCTACGAGATCCACGACCAGCAGGTCCAGCTGGCCCGGTTGTCCGAGAGCGAGCAGGCGCTCGCCCAGGAGGTGGAGCGGCTCTCCTCACCGGTGCTGCTGCAGCAGCGTGCCGAGGAGCTCGGCATGGAACGAGCCGACGAGATGCGCTACCTGGACCTCTCCGAGCAGCGGATCCTCGGCGGGGACGTGCCGTTGGTCGGTGAGGACTAGAGCCGGAAGGAGGGGCAGATGTCGAACGCGTTCACCCGGGTGGGGCAGCCGGAGAAGCGGCAGTCCGCACTCCTGGTCGCCCTGCTGGTGGTGGTCCTGGCGATCACGGCACGGCTGGTCTACGTCCAGCTCATCGCCGGCCCCTCGCTGGCCGCCGCCGCGGAGCGGGAGTACACCCGCACCTACGTCGAGCCCGCCCCCCGGGGCGACATCGTCGATGCGAACGGGAACACCCTGGCCACCTCGGTGCAGACCTACCGGATCGTGGTGGACCAACGGTTCGTCCCGGAGTACCGGGCCCGCGACGAGGAGGGGGAGGTGGTCGGCTACGGTGCGGCCGCCGCAGCGCAACGCCTGGCCCCGCTGCTGGACGCGGACCCGAACGAGCTCGGCGCCCGGCTGGTCGGCGACGACGGCTACGTGGTCCTCGCCCGGCACGTCGCCCCAGAGGTGTGGCGGGAGATCGCCGCGCTCAACATCGCCGGCATCAGCGCGGAGGAGACGTTCGAGCGGGTCTACCCCAACGGCAACACCGCCGGGCAGATCCTCGGCTGGGTGAACGCCGAGGGGGACGGCGCCGCCGGGCTGGAGTCCAGCCTGAACAACCGGCTGCTGGGCACCGACGGCGAGTTCAGCGTGCAGATCGGCGCGCAGGGCCAGGTGATCCCCACCGGGCAGCGCAGCGGCACCCCGGCCCAGCCGGGCTGCACGGTGCAGCTGACCATCGACACCGACCTGCAGCACTTCTCCCAGACCGTGGTCGACGAGGCCGTCGACAGGTACGGGGTGGAGTGGGGCGCCGCCGTCGTGCTCGACCGGGACGGCAGGATCCTGGCCCTGGCCGACTCCGACGTGGTGGACCCGAACGACCCGGACACCTCCCGGTACACCGGCGCGCACTCGGTGCAGGACGTCTACGCCCCCGGGTCGACCGGGAAGGTGCTCACCGTCCTGGCCGCCCTGGAGGAGGGTGCGGTCACCCCGACCAGCGCCATCGAGGACCCCTACCAGCTGACCACCGAGAACGGCCAGACCTTCCACGACCACACCTGGCACGAGGACCAGGTGCTCACCACCGCCGGCGTGCTCGCGCACTCGGCCAACACCGGGACGGTGAACATCGGCTCCCGGCTCAGCGACCAGACCAGGTACGAGTACATGCGCCTGCTCGGCTGGGGAGCGCAGACCGGGATCGCGTTGCCCGGGGAGTCCAGCGGCATCGTGGAGACGCCGGAGGACTGGGACGGACGGCAGCGCTACACCACGATGTTCGGCCAGGGGGTGGACGTGAACCTGCTGCAGAACACCGGCGTGTTCGCCACCATCGCCAACGACGGCGTGCACGTGCCACCGCAGCTGGTCGAGGGCTACGAGTGCAACGGTGAGCACATCGAGGTCGAGAGCGGCGAACCGGTCCGGGTGGTCTCCGAGGAGTCCTCGGAGCAGATGATCCGGATGCTGGAGGGCGTGGTCGCCTCCGACGAGGGCACCGGGGTGCACGCCGCCATCGACGGCTACCGGGTGGCCGGCAAGACCGGTACCGCCCAGGTGCCTGGTCCCAGCGGCCGGCTCACCGAGATCGCCGCCTCCTTTGTCGGCATCGCCCCCGCGGACGACCCGGCGATCACCGTGGGCGTGGTGATGTTCCACCCGACCACCGGGATCTACGGTGGCACGATCGCCGCACCGGTGTTCCAGGAGATCGCCTCGTTCGCGCTGCAGTCCCTGGGTGTGCCGCCCAGCGGTGAGCCGGCCGACCCGTACCCGCTCACCCCGGATGAGTCCTGAGCGGCTCGGGACGGTAGATTTCGACATCATGAACACCACGGCAAGTCCGTCTGCGCGGACGACGGCGGAGCTCGCCTCCACGTTCGACCTCACCACCTCCGGTGGTGCGGTGGAGATCAGCGGCGTGGCGCTGGACAACCGCCAGGTGCGCCCCGGGGACCTGTTCGCGGCGCTGCCGGGTGCCCACCAGCACGGGGCGACATTCGCCGCTGCCGCCGTGGCCGCTGGGGCCAGGGCGGTGCTCACCGACGCCGACGGCGCCGAGCAGCTCGCCGGGGTCGGGGTGCCCGTGCTGGTGGCCGAGGACGTGCGCGGCGTGCTCGGCCGGGTGAGCGCATGGGTGTACGGCGACCCGGCCAGCCGGCTGCGCGCGTTCGGGGTGACCGGCACCAACGGCAAGACCACCACCACCTACCTGCTCGAGGAGATCCTGCACCGGTCCGGGCGCACCACCGGGCTGATCGGCACCGTGGAGCTGAAGGTCGGCGAGGAGCACGTGCCGGCCCGGCTGACCACCCCGGAGGCCCCGGCCATCCAGGCGCTGCTGGCCCGGATGGTGGCCAGCTCGGTCACCGACCTGGTGATGGAGGTCTCCTCGCACGCCCTCGCCCAGCACCGGGTGGACGGCATCGTCTACGACCTGGTCGGCTTCACCAACCTCACCGCCGACCACCTGGACTTCCACGGCGGCCTGGAGAACTACTTCGCGGTCAAGGCCGACCTGTTCACCCCCGAGCGGGCCCGCCGTGGCGTCGTGCTCGTCGACGACGAGTGGGGCGAGCGGATGGCCCGTGCGGCGACGATCCCGGTGGTCACCGTCTGCACCCGCCCGGGCGGGCCGGATGCCGACTGGCAGGCGTCGATCACCGTCGGCCGCGGCGACCACACGTCCTTCGCCCTCACCCACCGGGACGGGCGCAGCCTGTCCACGGCGATCTGGATGCCCGGCCGGTTCAACGTGGCCAACGCGGCGCTGGCGCTGACGATGGCCCTGGAGTCCGGGCTGACCACACACGAGGTGCACACCGCGATCGGCGACGGGCTCCGCGCGCACGTGCCCGGCCGGATGGAGCAGGTGGCCGCCCAGCCACGGTGCATCGTCGACTTCGCGCACAACGCCGAGGCGCTGGAGCTGGTGCTGCGGGCCCTGCGCCCGACCACGAAGGGCCGGCTGCTGGTCGTCTTCGGGGCCACCGGTGAGCGGGACACGGCCAAGCGGCCACAGATGGGCCGGGTCGCCGTGGCCGGTGCGGACGTGGTGGTGATCACCGACGACGACCCGCACGACGAGGCGCCGGCGACGATCCGCCGCCAGGTGATGGCCGGGGCGCTGGGCGCGGTGCCGGAGGCCCAGCGGGCCGGCCGCACCGTCGACGTGTTCGAGGTCGCCCCCCGCGCCGAGGCGATCCGCCGCACCGTGCTCTCCGCCGGCCCGAACGACACGGTGCTGGTGGCCGGCCGCGGCCACGAGACCGTCCAGGAGATCGCCGGGGTGGAGCACCACCTGGACGACCGCGCCGAGGTTCGCGCCGCGCTGACCGAGCGCGAGTCGCACCGATGATCGCGCTGCACCTGTCCGAGATCGCCGCCGCCGTCGCTGCCCCCGCGCCGGTCGGCGCCGCGGACGCCGTCGTCACCGGGCCGGTCGTGGTGGACTCCCGGCAGGTGGCTCCCGGCGCCCTGTTCGCCGCCATCGCCGGTGAACGCGTCGACGGGCACGACTACCTCGACACCGCTGCCGCCGCAGGTGCGGTGGCCGCCCTGGTCTCCCGCCCGGTGCCCGGCGCCCCGATCCCCACCCTGCAGGTCCCGGACGTGCCGGCGGCGCTCGGTGACCTGGCCCGGGAGGTCCTCGCGCGGCTGCGCGCACACACCGGGATCCAGGTGGTGGCCATCACCGGGTCGGTGGGCAAGACCACGACCAAGGACGTGCTCGCCCAGCTGCTCGCCCCCCTCGGGGACGTGATCGCCCCGGTCGGGTCGTTCAACAACGAGATCGGTCTGCCGCTGACGGTGCTCCGGGCCACCGAGCGCACCACCGTGCTGGTGCTGGAGATGGGCGCGGACGCACCCGGGAACCTCACCTACCTCACCTCGGTCGCACCACCGGACGTGGCGGTGGTGCTCGTGGTCGGCCGGGCGCACCTGGGCGGCTTCGGCAGCATCGAGGGCATCGCCGCCGCCAAGACCGAGCTGGTGCAGGGTCTGCGGCCGGACGGGCTGGCCGTGCTGAACGCCGACGACGCCCGGGTGGCCGCGATGGCCGCCGCCGCGGCGGGCCGGGGCGTGCTCACCTACGGCACCGCCGCCTCCGCCCAGGTGCGGGCCGAGCAGGTGCGCACCGACGCGGCCGGGCGGGTGTCCTTCACGCTGGTCACCGCGGACGGCTCGGCCGAGATCAGCACCGGTCTGGTCGGCCGGCACCACGCGACGAACGTGCTCGCCGCGGCCACTGCGGCGCTCGCCCTGGGCCGGTCGGTCGAGCAGGTCGCCGCTGCCGCCGGCGGTGCCCGGGCGCTCAGCCCGCACCGGATGCAGGTGACCGAGACCCGCGGCATCACCGTGGTGGACGACGCCTACAACGCCAACCCGGACTCGATGCGTGCCGCCCTGCACGCCCTGGCGGCGCTCGCCGCCGGTCGGCGCACCGTGGCCGTGCTCGGGGAGATGCTCGAGCTCGGCGCCACCAGCACCGAGGAGCATGCCGCGATCGGGGTGGAGTCGGTGCGCACCGGGGTGCAGGTGCTGGTCACCGTGGGCAGCGGCGCCGAGCCGATTGCCGACGCCGCGCGCGCGGCGGGTGCCGCCCAGGTGCACGCGACCGCTAGCCTCGAGGAGGCCGAGGGGCTGCTCACGACACTGATCACGGAGGGCGATGTGGTGCTGGTGAAGTCCTCCAACGGTGCCGGGCTGATGCGCCTGGCCGACCACCTGGTGGCGGGGAACCTGGCCGTCGACGGGGAGGGACGCCCGTGAAGTCGATCCTCTTCGCCGGGGCGGGCGCGCTGATCATCTCCCTGCTCTGCACCCCGCTGTTCATCCGTTTCCTGGTGCACCGCAACTACGGTCAGTTCATCCGCCAGGACGGCCCGACGGCGCACTTCACCAAACGTGGTACGCCCACCATGGGTGGGGTGGTCATCATCGTGGCCACCCTGGTGGCCTACGCCTTCTCCAGCGCCCTGACCGGCAACGTGCCGAGCGCCTCCGGGCTGCTGCTGCTGTTCCTGATGGTGGGCCTGGGCCTGGTCGGCTTCCTGGACGACTTCACCAAGATCACCCGACAACGTTCCCTCGGCCTGAGCCCGACCTGGAAGATCATCGGCCAGGGTGTGGTCGGCGTGGTCTTCTCCGTGCTCGCCCTGCAGTTCCCGAACGACCGGTTCCGCACACCGGCGAGCACGCACATCTCCTTCACCCGCGACCTGGGCCTGGACCTGGCGTTCGCCGGTGCGGCCGTGGGACTGGTGCTGTTCGTCATCTGGGCGAACTTCCTCATCACCGCCTGGTCCAACGCGGTCAACCTCACCGACGGGCTGGACGGGCTGGCCACCGGGGCGAGCATCTTCGTGTTCGGCGCCTACACCCTGGTGTGCATCTGGCAGATGAACCAGAACTGCCAGGTGCTGGCCAGCGTGGGGCCCGGCTGCTACGAGGTGCGCGACCCCAGGGACCTGGCGATGATCACCGCCGCGATCGTCGGCGCCTGCTTCGGGTTCCTGTGGTGGAACGCCTCCCCGGCGAAGATCTTCATGGGTGACACCGGCGCGCTGGCCCTCGGCGGTGCGCTGGCCGGGCTGACCATCCTCACCCGGACCGAGATCCTCGGTGCGATCATCGGCGGCCTGTTCGTCATCATCATCATGTCCGACGTGATCCAGATCGGGTTCTTCAAGGCCACCGGGCGGCGGGTGTTCAAGATGGCCCCGCTGCACCACCACTTCGAGCTGATGGGCTGGGGCGAGGTGACCATCGTGATCCGGTTCTGGATCATCGCCGCCCTGTTCGCCAGCGCGGGTTTCGGGCTGTTCTACGCCGACTGGGTCTGGATCACCCAGGGCGCATGAGGGCACCGGCGATGATCGACGCCTTCCGCGACCGCCGGGTGCTGGTCGCCGGTCTGGGTACGTCCGGACGGTCCGCGGTGGAGGTGCTCACCGAGCTCGGTGCCCGGGTGGTGGCCGCGGACGCCGACCCGGCCGTGACCGACCGGGTGCCCCTGCCCCCCGGGGTGGCCGTGGTGGCTGACGCCGACCCGGAGCGGCTCGCCGAGGCGGCCCTGGCCCACGACCCCGACCTGGTGGTCACCTCACCGGGGTGGAACCCGCGCACCCCGCTGCTCGCCCGCACCCGCGCCGAGGTGATCAGCGAGGTGGAGCTGGCCTGGCGGATCGCCCCGGCCGGGATCCGGTGGCTGACCCTGACCGGAACGAACGGCAAGACCACCACGGTCGGCATGCTCGCCTCGATCCTGACCGCGCACGGCTGGAACGCCCCGGCCGTGGGCAACGTGGGCACCCCGATCGCCGCCACCGTGCTCGGCGCGCGCGGCGGGGACCGCCCGCTGGACGCCGTGGCCGTGGAGCTGTCCAGCTTCCAGCTGCACTACACCCACACCCTGGCGCCGCTGGCCTCCGCCTGCCTGAACGTGGACGCCGACCACCTCGACTGGCACGGGTCGATGGACGCCTACGTGGCCGCGAAGGCACGGGTGTACGAGCGCACCGAGGTGGCGTGCGTGTACAACACCGCCGATGCGCGCACCCGGCGGATGGTCGAGCAGGCGGACGTGGCCGAGGGGGCCCGGGCGGTGGGCTTCACCCTCGGCACCCCCGCGGTCGGTGAGGTCGGGCTGGTGGAGGACGTGCTCGCCGACCGGGCGTTCGTCCCGAACCGGGCGAGCCACGCCGCCGAGCTGGGCACGCTGGCCGACCTGGCCCACCTCGCCGAACCGACCGGCGCCGCCGGAGCGGGCGGCAGCGGCACCGACGACGCCGGGCCGCCGGTACCCGGCCACGTGGTCGCCAACGCCCTGGCGGCGGCCGCGCTGGCCCGCGCCGCCGGCGTGGCACCGGCGGAGGTGGCCGCCGGGCTGCGCTCCTACACCGCCGGCCCGCACCGGATGCAGACCGTGGCCGAGGTCGCTGGCGTGCGCTACGTCGACGACTCCAAGGCGACCAACGCCCACGCGGCCGCGGCCGCCCTGGCGGCCATGCCCGCGGGCGGGACGGTGTGGATCGCCGGGGGACTGGCGAAGGGAGCACGGTTCGACGAGCTGGTGGCGACGTTCGCGACCAAGCTGCGTGCCGTCGTCGTGATCGGGACCGATCCGGAGCCGATCACCGGTGCACTTGCCCGACACGCGCCCGACGTCCCGCGCCAGGTGGTGCCGGCTGGCGACACTGAGGTCATGACCACTGCCGTGACCCGTGCCGCCGGCCTCGCGCGACCCGGCGACGTGGTCCTGCTCGCCCCGGCGTGCGCCTCGATGGACCAGTTCGTCTCCTACGCCGACCGGGGCGAGAAGTTCGCCGCAGCGGTCCGGCAGGTCCGGCCGTGAGCGCGCTGACCGCCCCGGCGCGCCGCGGCCGCAGCGCCGCCACCGGCACGCGGGGCACCGGCACGCGGGGCACCGGTCGGACCAACCGCAGGCAGCGCCGGGCCCCGTGGACGCAGAGCGCGGCCTGGCAGTCCCCGGTCACCACGTACTACCTGATCGGCGGGGTGAGCATCCTGCTGCTGGTGCTCGGCCTGGTGATGGTGCTCTCCTCCTCCTCGATCTACGCCCTGAACGAGACCGAGGGCACCAACCCGTTCGCCGACTTCGTCGGCCAGGCCAGCTACGCCCTGATCGCGCTGCCGGTCGCCTACCTGATGTCCCGGCTGCCGGTCCGGGTCTACCGGGCCCTCGCCTGGCCGGCGATGATCGGCACGCTGGCCCTGCAGGCACTGGTGTTCACCCCGCTGGTGCTCGCCGAGGGCGGGAACGCGAACTGGGTGGCGATCGGCCCGATCGTGCTGCAGCCCTCGGAGTTCGCCAAGTTCGGCCTCGCCCTGTGGCTCGGTGCCGTGCTGGCCACCAAGGGCAAGCTGCTGGTGCACTGGTCGCACGTGATCTTCCCGGCCCTGCTGGTCGCGGCGATCTTCCTCGGCACGGTGCTCTACACCCACGACCTCGGCACCGCCCTGGTGTTCATCGCGCTGATCGCCGGAGCCCTGTGGGTGGCCGGGGTGCCGATGTCGAAGTTCGTCGTCGCCGGGTGCGCCGTGGTCGCCCTGGTCGCTGCCCTGGCGGTCTCCTCGAAGAGCCGGACCCGGCGCATCCTGCAGTTCCTCGGCATGGGCAGCGAGACCGACGCCCACGACACCGGCTACCAGAGCGTGCACGCGCTGTGGGGGCTGGGCTCCGGCGGGCTCTCCGGTGTGGGGCTGGGCGCCTCGAAGGAGAAGTGGCTGTGGCTGCCGGCAGGGGACAACGACTTCATCTTCGCCATCATCGGCGAGGAGCTCGGCCTGCTCGGCTGCCTGCTCGTGCTCGGCTTGTTCGTCGCTCTGGCGGTGGGCTTCTGCCGGCTGATCGCCCGGCACCCGGACCCGTTCGTGAAGATCACCACGGCCGCCGTGGCCTGCTGGATCCTCGGCCAGGCGATGATCAACATCGGGGTGGCGATCGGACTGTTCCCGGTGATCGGGCTCCCGCTCCCGCTGGTCTCCAAGGGCGGGTCCTCCCTGGTGACGACGATCGCCGCGTTGGCCATGGTGCTCGCCTTCGCGCGGGACGAGCCGGGCGCCCGGGAGGCGCTCGCCGCCCGCCGTGGGTCGATGCGACGCTCCCTGGCCGTGATCTCCGGGCGGGTGGGCGCGGGGCGCGGGCGTGGCTGAACGCTTCGTGCTCGCCGGCGGCGGCTCGGCCGGGCACGTCAACCCCATGCTGGCCACCGCCGCCGAGCTGCGCCGGCGGCGGCCGGACGCCGAGCTGGTGCTGCTCGGCACCGCCGACGGGCTGGAGGCCGACCTGGTCCCGGCCGCGGGCTTCGAGCTCACCGTGATCGAGAAGGTGCCGCTGCCGCGCCGCCCGTCCGCGGACGTGCTGCGGTTCCCGCGCCGCTGGCGGGCCGCCACCGCCACCGCCCGCAGCGTGGTCACCGGGGCCGAGGCGGTGGTCGGGTTCGGCGGCTACGTCTCCACCCCCGCCTACCTGGCAGGCCGGTCCGCCCGGGTGCCGATCGTGGTGCACGAGCAGAACGCCCGGCCCGGCCTGGCCAACCGGCTCGGTGCCCGCTGGGCAGCGGCCGTGGGCATCACGTTCGAGGGCACCCCGCTGCCCAAGGCGCACCTGGTCGGCCTGCCGCTGCGGCCGGCGGTGGCCGAGCTGGTCCGCGACCGGGCCACCGATGCCGAGGCGCGAGCCCGCGCCGGTGCCGCGGCCTGCGGTCTGGCGCCCGAGCGCACCACGGTGCTGGTCACCGGCGGATCGTTGGGCGCGGCCCGGCTGAACGCCACCGTGCCGGCGCTGGCCGGTGACCTGGTCGCGGCCGGGGCGCAGGTGCTGCACCTGACCGGCAGGAGCAAGTCGGGTGCTGTGCTCGAGGCGCTCGCCGCCGCGGCCCCCCACGTGCGCGCCCACTACCACGTGCGCGAGTACCTGGCCGAGATGGAGCAGGCGCTGGCCTGTGCCGACCTGGTGGTCAGCCGGGCCGGCGCGGGGATGGTCAGCGAGCTCGCCGCCCTGGGCATCCCCGCCGTCTACGTGCCGCTGCCGATCGGCAACGGTGAGCAGCGGTTGAACGCCCGGCCGGTGGTCAGCGCCGGCGGTGGGCTGCTGGTCGAGGACGATGCGCTCACCCCGGACTGGCTGCGCGAGCACCTGCTGCCGCTGCTGACCGACACCGAGCGCCGGGCGCGGATGGGTGCCGACGCGGCTCGCGCCGGCATCACCGACGGCGCGGCCCGGCTCACCGACCTGGTCCTCGGCGCGGCGGGATCGCGACGATGAGGGCGCACTTCGTGGCCATCGGCGGCGCGGGCATGTCCGTGGTCGCCGAGCTGATGCTCGCCCAGGGGGTGACGGTCAGCGGCTCGGACCGCGTCGACTCCCCGGTGCTGGCCCACCTCGCCGGGCTCGGTGCCACCGTGCACGTGGGCCACGACGCCGCCCACGTGGCCGGCGCCGACCTGGTGGTCGTCTCCACCGCCATCAAGGCGGACAACCCCGAGGTGGTGGCCGCCCGGGAGCAGGGCATCGAGGTGATCCACCGCTCGCAGGCGCTCGCCCGCGCCGCCGCCGGCCAGGACTTCGTGGCCGTGGCCGGTGCGCACGGCAAGACCACCACCTCGGCGATGCTGGCCCTGGCGCTGGCCGATCTCGGCGCAGACCCCAGCTATGCGATCGGTGCCGGGCTGCGCGGCCGCGGCAGCGGCGGCCGGGTGGGCGGCGGGGGAGCGTTCGTGGCCGAGGCGGACGAGTCCGACGGCTCCTTCCTCGCCTACCACCCGCGGGTGGCCGTGGTGACCAACATCGAACCGGACCACCTGGACCACTACGGCTCGCGCGAGGCCGTGCACCAGGCGTTCGTCGACTTCGCCAGCCGGATCGTGCCCGGGGGGCTGCTGGTCGCCTGCACCGACGACCCCGGTGCGGCCGACCTGGCCACCCGCGTGCACGCCGTCGGCACGCGGGTGCTCGGCTACGGCACCGCCACCGCCCCCGGTCCGGGCGAGCACGTGCAGATCCGGGTGCTCGAGCTGGGGGCCGCGGGCTCGCGTGCCGAGCTGGTCGTCACCGAGGCGTCCGGCCGGCGCAGCGACCCGGTCGAGCTCGTGCTCGCCGTGCCCGGCGAGCACAACCTGCGCAACGCGACCGCCGCCTGGTGCGCGGGCCGCGAGCTCGGCGTCGACCCGGCGGCGCTCGCCCGCGCCCTGGGCACGTTCACCGGCACCGCCCGGCGGTTCGAGGACCGGGGGAGCGCGGGCGGGGTGCGGGTGGTCGACGACTACGCCCACCACCCCACCGAGGTGGCGGCACTGCTGGCCACCGCCCGCCGCGCGGCCGGTGGGGGCAGGGTGCTGGTGCTGTTCCAGCCGCACCTGTTCTCCCGCACCGAGACGTTCGCCGCCGACTTCGCCCAGGCGTTGTCGGCCGCCGACGAGGTGGTGCTCACCGCGATCTACCCGGCGCGGGAGGAGCCGCGTCCCGGCATCACCTCGGCCCTGGTCGCCGACCGTCTGCCCGGGGCCCGCTACCTGCCCGACCACGAGGCCGCTGCGCACGCCGTGGCCGACCTGGCCCGGCCCGGCGACCTGGTGCTCACCGTCGGCGCCGGGGACGTCACCGCCCTCGCACCGGTGATCCTGGCGCGGATCGAGGCCCGCGCGCGGGAGGAGTCATGAGGGCCCCGACCCAGCCGCGGGTGCGGGCCAGCCAGCGCCGACCGGAGCCCGAGGAGACCCCGCCGCCGCGCCGGCGGCGCCCCGCTCGCACCGCTGCGAAGCAGCCCACCGACGCGGCAGCGTCCCCGCGCGGGAGCAGCGTCGGCGCGGAGAGCGCGACGCGCACCCGAACGCCGCAGCCCAAGCCCACGGCCGCCTCGGGGACCACCAGCGGCGCGAAGACCACCGCTGGCGCGAGGGCGACGGTCGGCGCCCCGCGGGTGAGCGAGCTGGCCACCCCGGTGCGGGACCGGCCACGGGTCTCCGCCCAGTTCTCCGAGCGGCTCGCCGAACGACGGGCCGCGGTGCGGCGGCTGCGCTGGCGCACGATCGGCCTGGTGGCCGCCGCGGTGCTGCTGGTCGCGGCCGCCAGCTACGTGCTGCTGCTCTCCCCGCTGCTCGCGCTGCGCAGCGCGGAGATCGAGGTGCACGGCACGAACGAGATCGTCGCCGAGGACGAGGTGCGGGCGATCGTCGCCGAGGCGGACGGCACCCCGCTGGCCCGGCTGGACACGGTCGGGCTGGTGGAGGAGCTCAGCGGCATCGTCGGCGTCCAGGACGCGCACGTGCAGCGGGACTGGCCGCACGGGCTGCAGGTCACCATCGTGCCGCGGGTGCCGGTTGCGACCGTGGCCGACGGTGAGGAGTACGTGGTGCTGGACGGCGAGGGCGTCGAGCTGCTCCGGAGCGCAGAGGTCCCCGAGCACCTGCCGCTGGTGGACGTGCCGCTCGGGCAGGAGAGCACCGCCACCTCGCTGACCGCCGTGCTGGAGGTCCTCGGCGCGCTGCCGGCGGACCTGCTCGCCGACGTCGCCACCGCCAGCGCACCCTCGCCGAACCAGGTGCAGCTGGAGCTGACCGACGGCGACGAGGTGTTCTGGGGCAGCTCGGCGGAGAACCCGCTGAAGGTACGGGTGCTGCAGACGCTGCGCCAGGTCCAGGCCACCGGGTACGACGTCTCCGCTCCCCGGGCGCCGATCACGATCGGTGAGCCAGAGACCGAGTGAGGGCGCGCGGTGGTCGGCACGCCGCACGGTGACCGACACGCGGCGGTCGGCACGCCGCACGGTGGCCGGCACGCCGTGACCGGCACGCGGCGGTCGACACGCCGCACGGTGGCCGACACGCACGCGACACACCCACCGATGTCGTTGCTGAACCGGGGAGGGGCACCTAGCGTCATCAGTGCTGGAAAATGACATAACTCTAAGCCTCAGGTTGAGGTTGAGAGTTGAGAGAAGCAACCGAGCACCGAACGAGAGGGATCGACGTGGCGGCACCGCAGAACTACCTGGCGGTCATCAAGGTGGTCGGCATCGGCGGCGGCGGGGTCAACGCCGTCAACCGGATGATCGAGGTCGGGTTGAAGGGCGTGGAGTTCATCGCCGTCAACACCGACGCACAAGCACTGCTGATGAGCGACGCCGACGTCAAGCTCGACGTCGGACGAGAGCTGACCCGAGGCCTGGGCGCCGGCGCCGACCCCGAGGTGGGCAAGAAGGCGGCCGAGGACCACGCCGAGGAGATCGAGGAGGTGCTGCGCGGGGCGGACATGGTCTTCGTCACCGCCGGTGAGGGCGGCGGCACCGGCACCGGCGGCGCGCCGGTCGTGGCCAAGATCGCCCGGTCGCTGGGTGCGCTCACCATCGGTGTGGTCACCCGTCCGTTCACCTTCGAGGGCCGGCGCCGCGGCGTGCAGGCCGACGCCGGCATCGACGCGCTGCGTGCCGAGGTGGACACCCTGATCACCATCCCGAACGACCGGCTGCTGTCCATCAGCGACCGGAACGTCTCCGTGCTCGATGCGTTCAAGTCCGCCGACCAGGTGCTCCTCTCCGGTGTGCAGGGCATCACCGACCTGATCACCACCCCCGGGCTGATCAACCTGGACTTCGCCGACGTGAAGTCGGTGATGCAGGGCGCCGGCAGTGCGCTGATGGGTATCGGCTCGGCGCGCGGGGACGACCGCGCCGTGCAGGCCTCGGAGCTGGCGATCTCCTCACCGTTGCTGGAGGCCAGCATCGACGGTGCGCACGGGGTGCTGCTGTCCATCCAGGGGGGCAGCGACCTCGGCCTGTTCGAGATCCACGAGGCCGCCCGGCTGGTGCAGGAGGCCGCGCACCCGGAGGCGAACATCATCTTCGGTGCGGTGATCGACGACGCCCTCGGCGACGAGGTGCGGGTCACCGTGATCGCCGCCGGGTTCGACTCCGGTGCGCCGCAGACCAGTGCCCGGCCCGAGCCGATCACCCGGGCCGCCCCGCGCGCCCAGGAGCCGCCCGCCGCCGCCCCGGCGGTGCCGCCGGCCCAGCCTGCCGAGCAGAGCCAGCCGCAGGCACAGCCGGCCCGGCCGGTGCCCACCAGCGCGCCGACCCCCGAGCCCGCGGTGAGCACCGAGGCGCCACGTGGGCCGGTGCCGGTGGCCCAGACGGCCCCGGCCGGCCAGGGCTCCCCGGTGGAGGTGCCGCACGTCTTCGACGAGGAACCGCGCCGCCGGGAGGACGACCTGGACGTGCCCGACTTCCTCAAGTGAGGTGCTGACCGCAGCGCTGGGCCCGACCGCCTGGGCGGCCTTCACCAGCCGCGCCGGTGGGGTGAGCGAGGGGGAGTACGCCTCGCTCAACCTCGGCGCGGGCGTGGGCGACGACCCGGCAGCCGTGGCCCAGAACCGAGGTCGGCTGGCCCGCACCGCGGACGCACCGGTCGCCTTCGTGCGCCAGGTGCACGGTGCGGACGTGTTCTGCTGGGACGCCCAGGCCGTCCCGCCGCTGGGCCAGGAACCGGTGGCCGACATCGTGCTCACCACCACCCCGGGATCGGCAGTGGCGGTGCTGGTCGCCGACTGCGTGCCGGTGCTGCTGGCCGGACCGGGCGGGGTGGCTGCGGTGCACGCCGGCCGCAAGGGGGTGCTCGCCGGCGCGGTGCCCGCCGCCGTGGCTGCGCTCGGCGACCACGGGGTGCCGGTCACCCACGCCGCGATCGGCCCGGCCATCTGCGGCCGCTGCTACGAGGTGCCCGAGGAGCTGCGGGCCGAGGCCAGCGCGGACCTGCCGGAGCTGCACGCCACCACCTCCTGGGGCACCCCGGCCCTCGACCTGCCCGCCGGGGTGCGCGCCCAGCTGCACGCTGCCGGCGTCGAGTCGGTGCAGCAGCACGCAGTGTGCACCCTGGAGGACGACCGGTTCTTCTCCTACCGGCGCAGCGGGGTGTGCGGCCGCTGCGCCGGGGTGGTCCGGCTGGACTGAACCACCTGCGACACGCCGCAGGTGGTGCCCGGTCTGCGGGTCCGGCCTGGTCTAGCGTCGGTGGTGACCACTTCCCCACCCGGCAGCAGCCGGACCGAACGAGGAGCAGGCATGGGAGCACTGCGCAAGACGATGCTGTACCTCGGCCTCTCCGAGGCCGACCCGGAGAACGAGGACCGGTACGCCGAGGCGTCCTACGAGCAGGACTACTCCGACTACGACGAGGTTGAGGAGACCCAGGACGTGCAGGAGGCTCAGGTGACCCCGATCAGCCAGGCGGCGTCGCACAGCGGGCAGGGGCTGCGCCGCATCACCACCGTGCACCCGCGCACCTACACCGACGCGAAGTCGATCGGTGAGGCGTTCCGCGCCGGCACCCCGGTGATCATGAACCTCACCGACATGACCGATGCCGAGGCCAAGCGCCTGGTGGACTTCTCCGCTGGGCTGATCTTCGGGCTGCGCGGTACCATCGAGCGCGTGACCAACAAGGTGTTCCTGCTCTCCCCGGCGACCGTCGAGGTGGCCAGCGAGCGGCACGAGGTCGAGTCGAAGACCCGATTCTTCAACCAGAGCTGACGGTGGAGTGGCTGTTCGGCATCGCCTACCTGCTCGTCCTGCTGTTCGTCGTCGCGCTCCTCGTCCGGATGGCGTTCGACTGGGTGATGTACTTCGCGCGTGAGTGGAAACCGCGCGGTGTGGCGCTGCTGGCAGCCGAAGCCGTCTACAGCGTGACCGACCCGCCGCTGAAGGCGCTGCGCCGGTTGATCCCACCGGTCCGCCTGGGCGGGATCGCCCTGGACGTGGCGTTCCTGATCGTCCTGGTCGTGTGCTGGGTGCTGCTGGCTATCCTTGCCCAATTCATACCCCTGTGACGCGCAGCGGCATGGAATCCGCTACCGTACCTGTGGGATCCGTTGGAAGACCTTGTCGGCGAACCTGCCGACCTGACCGAAACAGACCGAGGTGACGACCATGGCTCTGCTCACCGCAGACGACGTCCTCAACAAGAAGTTCCAGCCCACCAAGTTCCGCGAGGGGTACGACCAGGACGAGGTGGACGACTTCCTCGACGAGGTCGTCAACACGCTGCGCGTGGTCGGCGGCGAGAACGAGGAGCTGAAGGCCAAGCTGGAGGCGGCGGAGCGGCGGATCGCCGAGCTGTCCGGCGGCGCGGCCCCGGCGCAGGAGGCGTCGGTCGAGGAGACCACCCAGTTCAGCCCGGTGCCCGCGCCGGCCGCGCCGCCCGCTGCGGAGCAGGCGGAGGCCGTTCCCTCGGCCGCCTCGGCGGAGGAGTCGGCGCCGGTGCAGGCGGAGGCCCCGGTGCAGGCACCGGCCGCGCCGTCGGCAGCCGAGGTGGCCACCGCGGGTGCGGACGCCAGCGAGCCGGAGTCGGCCACCGGCATGCTGCAGCTGGCCCAGCGGTTGCACGACGAGTACGTCAGCAACGGCAAGGCCGAGGCGGACCGGCTGGTCTCCGAGGCCCGCGCCGAGGGCGAGCGGCTCACCCGCGAGGCCGACGAGCAGCGCAACCGCACCCTGAGCCAGCTGGAGAGCGAGCGGTCGCTGCTGGAGCGCAAGATCGACGAGCTGCGCGTGTTCGAGCGGGACTACCGCACCCGGCTGAAGAGCTACCTGGAGGGTCTGCTCAGCGACGTCGAGGGCCGCGGCAGCATCTCCTCCCAGTACGCCTCCGGCGAGCACTCCGACCTGCGCCGTCCATGAGGCGCCTGGCGCACTGACCGACCGACGGCGGGCCCCCGGGGTACTGGGGGCCCGCCGTCGTCATGACCACCGAGGAGAGCACCGATGGGCCAGCGGGGCCAGGAGCAGCCGGCACGACGAGGACTGATCGCGCTGGTGGTCATCCTCACCCTCGCGGTGCTGGTGGTCGACCAGGTCACCAAGCAGATCGTCGTCTCCACCCTCGAGGAGGGTCAGTTCCACCCGGTGCTGGGCGACTTCCTCGGCCTCAGCCTGGTGTTCAACCCCGGTGCGGCCTTCTCCCTGGCCGAGGGCTCCACCTGGGTGTTCACCATCGCCGCCGTGGTGGTGACCGTGGTGATCGTGCGGATCTCGCGCCGCCTCGGCTCCCGCGGCTGGGCGGTGGCCCTGGGGGCGCTGCTCGGCGGGACCCTGGGCAACCTCGGCGACCGGCTGTTCCGGGACCCGGGCTTCGCGGTGGGCCACGTGGTCGACTTCATCAACTACAACGGCTGGTTCGTCGGCAACGTGGCCGACATCGCCATCGTGCTCTCCGCGATCGGCATCGCCGTGCTCTCCTTCGGCGGTATCGGGGTGAACGGCGAGCGGTCGGGTGCCGCCGAGCACGACGGCGCAGCCTCCGAGGGCAGGCACGTCGCCTCGTCCGAGCGCGAGCAGGCGGGGGCCGCAGCGGCGGCCGGGGGCGCCGACGAGGCCGAGCAGGCCGACGAGGCCGAGACCAGCAGGCGCGAGCAGGCAGAGGATGCCGACGCGGGGGCGGCAGCCGAGAAGCAGGCCCGCCGCGATGACTGACCAGCGCGCCCTCCCGGTGCCCGACGGCCTCGCCGGCGAGCGGGTGGACGCGGCGCTGTCCCGACTGCTGGGGATGAGCCGCACGAAGGTCGCCGAGCTCGCGGCTGCCGGCGCGGTCACCATGGACGGCCGCGTGCTCGGCAAGTCCGATCGCCTCGTCGCCGGCGCCTGGCTCGAGGTCGTGCTGCCGGACCTGGCTGCTGACCCTCCTCCGCCGCCGGAACCGGTGCCGGGGATGGTGGTCCGCGTCGACGACGACGACGTGGTGGTGGTGGACAAGCCGGTCGGCGTGGCCGCCCACCCCAGCCCCGGCTGGCAGGGGCCGACCGTGGTGGGCGCGCTGGCCGCCGCCGGGTACCGGATCTCCACCTCGGGTGCGGCCGAGCGGCAGGGGGTGGTGCACCGCCTGGACGTGGGCACCTCCGGCCTGATGGTGGTGGCCAAGAGCGAACGGGCCTACACCCTGCTGAAGCGGGCGTTCAAGGAACGGACCGTGACCAAGGTGTACCACGCCGTCGTGCAGGGCCACCCGGACCCGACCAGCGGCACCATCGACGCCCCGATCGGACGCCACCCCGACCACCACTACCGGTGGGCCGTGGTCGCCGACGGCAAGCCCAGCATCACCCACTACCAGGCCCTGGAGGCGATGCCCGGCGCCACGCTGCTGCAGGTGCACCTGGAGACCGGCCGCACGCACCAGATCCGGGTGCACACCGCGGCGGTCGGGCACCCCTGCGTGGGTGACCTCACCTACGGTGCCGACCCTCGGCTGGCCGAACGGCTGGACCTGCACCGGCAGTGGCTGCACGCCATGCGGCTGGGCTTCACCCACCCGGGCACCGGGGACTGGCTCGAGGTGACCAGCGAGTACCCGCCGGACCTGGCGGCGGCGCTGAGCGCGCTGCGGGACGGGATGGTCCGGTGACCGCGGTGGAGCTGCTGCGCGTCGGTGACGAGGCCGGGCTGGCCCGCGTGCACGCGCTGCGGCTGGAGGTGTTCGTGCACGAGCAGAAGGTGCCCCTGGCCGAGGAGCTGGACGAGCGGGACCACCTGCCCGGCACCGTGCACCTGCTCGCCGTGGTCGACGGGCAGGACCTGGGCACCGCCCGGCTGCTGGTCGACCGACCCGGCGCGGTGCACGTGACCCGGGTGGCGGTGCGTGCCGCGGCCCGTGGCCGGGGCATCGGCCGGGCGCTGATGGCCGGGCTGGAGCAGATCGCGCTGACCGAGCACGCCTCCGGCGCCCAGGTGCGGGTGGAGCTGTCCGCGCAGGAGAGCGCTCTCGGCTTCTACGCCGCGCTCGGCTACCAGATCGGACGCGCGCGGTACCTGGACGCCGGCATCTGGCACCGGGACGCCGTCAAGACGTTGCCCGGCTGAGCCCGCGATGTGGGAGCTGGCTGCCGCCTTCGGCTACTGCGCGCTCTCGGCCGTGGTGATGGTGCTCCCGGCCGAGCTGTACCTGCTCGGCGCCGCGGCACTGACCGATGTGCCCGGGCACTGGCTGGCCCTCGCCGGGGCGCTCGGCCAGGTGGCCGGGAAGATGCTCTCCTACCTGGTCGGGCGCGGGGTGCTGTCCACCGAGCGGCTGCGCACCCGGGCCAAGGGCCGTTGGGTGGACCGGATGCGAGGGGTGGAGGACTGGTGCGCCGAGCACGAGTGGGGGCCGGCGGCGGTGACGTTCGTCAGCGCCTTCGCCGGGCTGCCACCGTACGCGCTGGTGGCGGTGCTCGCCGGGGCGCTGCGGATGCCGTGGTGGCTGTTCGCCGGGGTGTCCCTGGTGGGCCGCTTCCTGCGGTTCTGGGCAGTGGTGACCATCCCGCACCTGCTGCCCGGCACGCTGTTCGGGATCTGAGCTAGGCGGCGAGCCCGGCCAGCCGCGCGACCGCCTCGGCGATCGTCTGCTCGGACTTGACGAACGTGAACCGCAGCCAGGTGGCCAGGGTGAGGTCCGCCGTCGAGCCGGGGGAGGTGAACGCGGTGGCGGGCACCGCCACCACCCCGGCCAGCTGCGGTAGCGCCCGGCACAGGTCCGCCCCGGTGCCGATGCCGCGGCCGGCGAGCGGCCCGGTGAGCAGACCGTGGGCGTCGGCCATCACGAAGTACGCCCCCTGCGGGGCGGCGGTGGTCAGCCCCGCTGCCTGCAGCCCGGCGGTGAGCAGGTCACGGCGGTGGGCCAGCGAGGCGGCCTGGTCGACCAGCCAGGTGGCGTCCGGCCCCGTGCCGGTCTCCAGGTCCAGACCGGTGGCCACGGCCGGCTGGAACGGGGCACCGGTGGTGTAGGTGAGGAACTGCTTCACGCTGCGCACCGCGGTGACCAGCTCGGCCGGGCCGGTGACCCAGCCGATCTTCCACCCGGTGACCGCGAAGGACTTCCCGGCCGAGGAGACCGTGAGGGTGCGTGCGGCCATCCCCGGCAGCGTGGCGATCGGCAGGTGCGTGACGCCGTCGTAGGTGAGGTGCTCGTACACCTCGTCGGTGACCACCACCGCGTCGTGCTCGGCGGCCACGGCCGCCACCTCGGCCAGCTCGGCCGGGGTGAGCACCGCACCGGTCGGGTTGTGCGGGGAGTTCAGCAGGATCACCCGGGTGCGCTCGCTGGCGGCCTCGCGCAGGGCGCCGGAGTCCAGCCGGAACCCCTGCGGGGTCGGCTGCAGCCCGGCGGTGGTGTGTGTGGCGCCGGCCAGGCCGATGATCGCGGCGTAGGAGTCGTAGTAGGGCTCCAGGGTGAGCACCTCGTCGCCCGGACCGGCTAGGGCGAGCACCGCGGCGGCGATCGCCTCGGTGGCGCCGGTGGTGACGAGCACCTGCGTGTCCGGGGCCACCGCCAGGCCGTAGTGGCGCTGCTGGTGGGCGGCGACCGCGCGGCGCAGGTCGGGGTGGCCGCCGCCCGGCGGGTACTGGTTCACCCCGGTGGCGATCGCCTGCTGGGCGGCCTGCAGCACGCTCGGCGGGCCGTCGCTGTCCGGGAACCCCTGGCCCAGGTTCAGCGCGCCGGTGCGTTGGGCCAGCGCGGTCATCTCGGCGAAGATCGTCGGGCGCACCGAGGTGCCGGCGAGCAGCCCGGCGGCGCGTGCGGCCCGCTGCCACGGACCCGCGGGCAGGGTGGGGGAGGTCGGCATCGGGGCTCCTCTCTCGGCTGCTGGCGATGCTACCCGTGGCCTGTGGTGGGGGCGGCGGTGCGTCCGGTGGCGGAGGGTCGGTGGGGCGACGGTGCGTCTGCCCAGGAGGGTCGGTGGGGCGGCTTAGACTCGGGGGCATGGCCGCCGACTTCGTCCACCTGCACGTGCACACCGAGTACTCGATGCTGGACGGTGCGGCCCGGTTGGACGACCTGTTCGCGGAGGCCCAGCGCCTCGGGCAGACCTCGCTGGCTATCACCGACCACGGCTACCTTTTCGGTGCCTACGACTTCTGGTCCAAGGCGCGCAAGTACGGCATCAAGCCGATCATCGGCGTCGAGGCGTACGTGACGCCGGGCACCAGCAGGTTCGACAAGACCCGGGTGCGCTGGGGTGAGGAGAGCCAGGCGGGCGACGACGTCTCTGCCCGGGGCGCCTACACGCACATGACCATCCTGTCGAAGAACAACACCGGGATGCACAACCTGTTCCGGATGAGCTCGCTGGCCTCGCTGGAGGGGCAGCTGGGCAAGTGGCCCCGGATGGACGCCGAGCTGCTGTCCACCTACTCCGAGGGCCTGATCGCCACCTCCGGCTGCCCCTCCGGGGAGGTGCAGGTCCGCCTCCGGCTCGGGCAGTGGGAGGAGGCGGTGCGTGCCGCCAGCCAGATGCAGGACATCTTCGGCAAGGAGAACTACTACATCGAGCTGATGGACCACGGTCTGGACATCGAGCGGCGGGTCACCAAGCAGCTGCTCGAGCTGGCCCGGCACATCGGCGCCCCGCTGCTGGCCACCAACGACCTGCACTACACCACCCGCGAGGACGCGCACGCGCACGAGGCGCTGCTGTGCGTGCAGTCCGGCTCCACCCTGGAGGAGCCCACCTACGACCAGGGCGGCAAGCGGTTCGCGTTCTCCGGCAGCGGCTACTACCTGAAGTCCGCCGAGGAGATGCGCGAGCTGTTCGCCGAGCTCCCGGAGGCCTGCGACAACACCCTCCGGGTGGCCGAGCAGTGCGAGGTCTCCTACACCGAGGAGGTCGGCCGGTACATGCCGCACTTCCCGGTGCCCGAGGGTGAGGACGAGGTCTCCACCTTCGTGCAGGCGGTGGAGACCGGGCTGCAGCAGCGCTACCCGGCCGGGGTACCGGACGAGGTGCGCACGCAGGCCGAGTACGAGATCGAGGTGATCACCGGCAAGGGGTACGCCGGGTACTACCTCGTGGTCGCCGACTTCATCAACTGGGCCAAGGACCACGGCATCCGGGTGGGCCCCGGGCGCGGGTCGGGTGCCGGGTCGATGGCCGCGTATGCGATGAGCATCACCGAGCTGGACCCGCTCGAGCACGGGCTGATCTTCGAGCGCTTCCTCAACCCGGAGCGGATGTCGATGCCGGACTTCGACATCGACTTCGACGAGCGCCGCCGCGGTGAGGTGATCAAGTACGTCAGCGAGAAGTACGGCGAGGAGAACGTCTCCTACATCGTCACCTACGGCTCGATCAAGGCCAAGCAGGCGCTCAAGGACGCCTCCCGGGTGCTCGGCTACCCGTTCGCGATGGGGGAGAAGCTCACCAAGGCGATGCCGCCGGCGGTGATGGGCAAGGACATCAGCCTGTCGGGCATCTTCGACCCGCAGGACAAGCGGTACGCCGAGGCGGAGGAGTTCCGCCAGCTCGTCGCCACCGACCCGGACGCGCAACGGGTGCTGGAGACCGCCCGCGGTCTGGAGGGGCTGAAGCGGCAGTGGGGGGTGCACGCTGCCGGCGTGATCATCGCCAGCGAGCCGCTCCTGGACATCATCCCGATCATGCGCCGGGAGCAGGACGGTGCGGTGATCACCCAGGTCGACTTCCCCGCCGGGGAGGACCTCGGCCTGGTGAAGATGGACTTCCTCGGGCTGCGGAACCTGACGATCCTCGACGACGCGCTGGAGAACATCGTCATCAACGGCAAGGACCCGGTGAAGGTCGAGGAGCTGCCGCTGGACGATGCGGAGACCTACGCGCTGCTCGGCCGCGGCGACACCCTCGGCCTGTTCCAGCTCGACGGCGGCGGCATGCGCTCCCTGCTGCGGCTGATGCGCCCGGACAACTTCGAGGACATCTCCGCCGTGGGCGCCCTGTACCGGCCCGGACCGATGGGCGCGAACTCGCACACCAACTACGCGCTGCGCAAGAACGGCCAGCAGCCGATCACCCCGATCCACCCCGAGCTCGCCGAGCCCCTGGAGGAGGTGCTCGGCACCACCTACGGTCTGATCGTCTACCAGGAGCAGGTGATGGCGATCGCGCAGACCCTGGCCGGGTACACGCTCGGACAGGCCGACCTGCTCCGCCGTGCCATGGGCAAGAAGAAGAAGGAGGTGCTGGACAAGGAGTTCGAGCCGTTCAGCGCCGGCATGCGCGAGCGCGGCTACTCCGATGCCGCGATCAAGACCCTGTGGGACGTGCTCGTCCCGTTCTCCGACTACGCGTTCAACAAGGCGCACTCGGCCGCCTACGGGCTGGTCTCCTACTGGACCGCCTACCTCAAGGCGCACTACGCCTGCGAGTACATGGCGGCCCTGCTCACCTCCACCCGGGACGACAAGGACAAGTCGGCGCTCTACCTGAACGAGTGCCGCCGGATGCGCATCACCGTGCTGCCACCGGACGTGAACGCCTCGGCGGCCACGTTCACCCCGGTGGGGGAGGACATCAGGTTCGGGCTGGCCTCGGTGCGCAACGTGGGCCACAACGTGGTCGCCGCGATCGCCCAGGCGCGCGAGGAGAAGGGGGAGTTCACCTCCTTCACCGACTTCCTGGACAAGGTGCCGGCCGTGGTGTGCAACAAGCGCACCATCGAGTCGCTGATCAAGGCCGGCGCGTTCGACTCCCTCGGGCACACCCGCCGGGCGCTGCTGATGGTGCACGAGCAGGCCGTGGACGCGGTGATCGGGGTCAAGCGCAAGGAGGCCGAGGGGCAGTTCGACCTGTTCGCCGGTCTCGGCGGGGACGACTCCGAGGGTGCCGGGTTCACCGTGGAGATCCCGGACCTGCCGGAGTGGGACAAGAAGCAGAAGCTCGCCTTCGAGCGGGAGATGCTCGGCCTGTACGTCTCCGACCACCCGCTGTCCGGGATCGAGCACGTGCTCACCCAGGCCGCGGACGTGTCCATCGCCACCCTGCTGGCGGACGAGTCCCGGCCGGACGGGTCCACGGTGACCATCGCCGGGCTGATCACCTCGCTGCAGCGGAAGATGTCCAAGAAGGGCAACCCGTGGGCCGCGGTCACGATCGAGGACATGGAGGGCTCGGTCGAGGTGATGTTCTTCGGCGAGACCTACCTGGCCTACAGCACCGCGCTCGCCCATGACCAGGTGGTGGTGCTCAAGGGCCGGGTGCGCTGGCGGGACGAGACCCTGTCGCTGCAGGCGATGGAGATGAGCCTGCCGGACGTCACCGTGGGGGAGGATGCGCCGGTGGCGGTGCGGATCCCGGAGTCGCGGTGCAGCGAACCGGTGCTGGTGCAGCTGCGGGACGTGCTCAGCACCCATCCCGGGGTCACCGAGGTGCACCTGCACCTGACCGCACCGGGCCGGTCCACGGTGATGCGCCTGGAGGACGGTCTGCGGGTGGAGCGCACCTCGGCGCTGTACGGGGACCTGAAGGCGCTGCTCGGGCCGAACTGCCTGGTCTAGCCGGTCTGGCCGACCTGGGAGCGGCGACCTGACCCGAGTGCACCATCTGCACGACGGGAGTGGTGCTCGGGCGTCATCTCGCCGGCGGGTGGCTGATCGTGCTGTGGGGCGGGGAGCTCGGGCTGCTTGGGGTTCAGCGCTCGGGGCCGGCGGCCACACGCAGGTGGCGCGTCCCGGTGGGCAGGTCCACCTCGAGCTCGTCGCCCGGGGCGAGCTGACGGCCGCGACGGGTCTCGGTCTCGCCGTTGACCTGCACCGCCTCGTCGGCCAGCAGCATCCGTGCCGAGGCACCGTCCTCGGCGATGCCGGCGAGCTTGAGCAGCTGACCCAGCCGGATGCTCGGACCGGTGACCGGGACGTCCTCGGGCTCAGGGGTGACCATGGGGCCATTGTCCCAGCAGCGGACCGGCCGCGTGACCAGCGGCGGCGGACCGGCCGCGTGACCAGCGGCGGCGGGCCGGCCGCGTGACCAGCGGCGGCGGGGGAGGGGTCGCAGTGCGGACGGCGGCGCGGGCGCACGGTGCCTGCGGCCTACACTGGCGGCGTGATGCGCACAATCGACCTCCGCGGACGTGATCTGACCGGTGCGGCGCTGCGGGCCGAGCTGCCCCGCGCCGAGGTGGACATCGACGTCGCGACGCATCGGGTGGAGCCGATCCTCGCGGACGTGCGCGAGCGGGGTGCGGCGGCGCTGGCTGACTATGCGGAGAAGTTCGACGGTGTGCGCCCGCCGACCCTGCGGGTGCCGGCCGAGGCGCTGCAGCAGGCCGCCGAGGGCCTGGACGACGACGTGCGCGCCGCGCTGGCGGAGTCGATCCGCCGCGCCCGGCTCGGCCACGAGGCCCAGCTGCCGCAGCCACGCACCACGACCTTCGGCCCGGGCGCCCGGGTGCACCAGCGGTGGATCCCGGTGCAGCGGGTGGGCCTGTACGTGCCGGGCGGGCTCGCGGTGCTGCCCAGCTCGGTGGTGATGAACGTGGTCGCCGCCCAGGTGGCCGGGGTGGCCGAGCTGGCGGTGGCCAGCCCGCCACAGCGGGACCGCGGCGGCCTGCCGGACCCGACGATCCTGGCCGCGTGCGCGATGCTGGGCATCGAGGAGGTCTATGCGGCGGGCGGCGCCCAGGCGATCGGCATGTTCGCCTACGGGGTCACCGGCACCGAGGAGGCGGACTCCTGCCCGCCGGTGGACGTGGTCACCGGACCGGGCAACATCTACGTGGCCGCCGCCAAGCGCGCGGTGCGCGGGCTGGTCGGGATCGACGCGGAGGCCGGCACCACCGAGATCGCCGTGCTCGCCGATGCCGGCGCCGACCCGCAGTGGGTTGCCGCCGACCTGATCTCCCAGGCCGAGCACGACCCGGCGGCGGCGTCGGTGCTGATCACCGACTCGCCGGAGCTGGCTGCTGCGGTGGAGGAGGCCGTCCGCACCCAGGCGGCGACCGCCAAGCACGCCGACCGCATCCGCACCGCGCTCACCGGCCCGCAGTCCTACATCGTGCTGGTGGACGACCTGGAGCAGGGCATCGCCGTCACCGATGCCTACGCCGCCGAGCACCTGGAGGTCCAGACGGCCGACGCAGCTGCCGTGGCCGACCGGATCCGCAACGCCGGTGCCATCTTCGTAGGCGGGCACTCCCCGGTGCCGCTGGGGGACTACATCGCCGGGTCGAACCACGTGCTGCCCACCGGCGGCACCGCCCGGTTCGCCAGCGGCCTGGGTGTGCACGCCTACCTGAAGTCGGTGCAGGTGATCGACTACGACGCCGACGGGCTGGCCGAGGTGACCGAGGCGCTGGCCGCACTGGCCGACACCGAGGACCTGCCCGCGCACGGGCACGCCGCGCGGCTGCGCCAGCCGTAGGCGCTCCCGCACGCGTCGGCGCGCTGCCGGTGCGCCCGCGCGTCTGCGCACTCCGCGCCCGCGCGTCAGCGCGCTGCCGGCACTCCCGCCGTCTGCGCACTCCGCGCCCGCGTGCCGGTCAGGTGAACGTGCGCGCGGACTGGCCCAGGGACGCCACCAGCGCCAGGATCTCGGCCACATGCTCGGCAGGCACCACCACCAGCGGGCAGGACTCGGCATCCTCCTCGAGCTGGACGATCCGCAGTCCACGGGCGGAGAGCAGCACATCGGCGACCGCGACGATGTCGCGCAGGTCTCCCTCCAGGTCGGTGACCTCGTCCAGGTCGATCCCGGAGCCGAGCACCCGCGGCAAGGGTGCGAGCGCCTCGGCCAGCTCCATCCCGGCATCGTCGGCCTCGAGGTAGGCGAGCGCACCGGCGTCGTCCAGCCCGTCCAGCAGCGCCTGCCAGATGTCGACCTCCTGCCAGGGGCCAGACTTCCGCCACGACTCGGTCCCAGCCGGCGTGCCGACCTCCGGCGAGGACCCGGCCGCCGGCACGGACCCGGCCGCCGGCACGGACCCGGCCGCGGGCAGCCCGGGTCCGGCCAGCTGCAGCTCCAGGTAGGCCCGGGGATCCTCGATCGCCAGCCGGACGGCGGGGACGAGCTCGGGATCGTCCTCGAGCAGCGCGCACAGCCTGGTCCAGTCGGCCAGCAGGCGGCCGGGTCCGGTGCGGTCAGCGGGCTCGTGACTCATCACCCGGTAGTGTCGCACGCCGTGCCCGCCTGGGTTCAGGGAACAGATCAGGGACCTCCCCGATGCGGAACCGGTCGCGGGACCGTAGCGTCGGGGCCATGAGGTCATTCTTCGACGGCATCCGCCGAGTCAACTTCCGCCGCGGCCCCGAACGTCTCGCCGGCGGCATCTGCGGCGGGCTGGCGCACGCCGCGAACACCAGCGTCACCCTGGTCCGGATCCTGGTGCTCATCTCCTTCCTGCTGCCGTTCGTGGGGGTGGGCGCCTACGTGGTGGTGTGGATCCTGACCCCGTGGCAGAACGGGTCGATCCCGCTGGAGCGGTTCCTCGACCGGCTCAGCGGCCCCTCCACCCCCTGACCACCTCACTGGCGGACCCTGACCGCCTCACTGGCGGACGGTCTCTCAGGCCAGGTCGCGCAGCCGGCCGTCCTCGTCCACCCGCACCCGGCGGACCGAGGTGACCGCCGTCGTCGGCACCGGGCCGTACACGTGCGGGAACTCCTCGCCGCCGCCCGGCACCGGCTCCACCCGCACCGGCGCACCGCCGAGCCGCGCGGGGTCGATCTCCAGCAGCACCAGCTCGGCGGTGCCTGGATAGATCGCCGCGGCGACCACCGGCAGCTGGGCGGCGAACGAGCAGTGCACGAACCCCACCTCGGCGAGGCTGCGACCCTTCGTGGACCCGGTGTAGCTGCCGGCGGTCAGCGCAGCGGCCCATTCCTCCGGTCCGGCCAGGTGCCACAGGGTGTCCACATCCTGCAGCCTAGAACAGCGCCCGGGCCGCGCCGCCTACACTTGGCCCGTGCCTGAACGCTGCGCCACCCGCCTGCCGCTGCGCGCCGACCTGGTCGGCGAGCAGCCCTATGGTGCCCCCCAGCTGGACGTGCCGCACCTGCTGAACGTCAACGAGAACCCCTACCCGCCGCCGGCGGAGGTGATCGAGGACGTCACCGCCGCCGTCCGGGAGGTCACCGGCACCCTGAACCGGTACCCGGACCGGGACTTCCTCGACCTGCGCGCCGATCTGGCCGACTACCTGACCGCCGAGTCCGGCGCCACCGGTCTGGCCGCGGAGAACATCTGGGCCGCGAACGGGTCCAACGAGGTGATGCTGCACCTGCTGCTCGCCTTCGGCGGCCCGGGGCGGGTGGTGATGTCCTTCGCGCCCACCTACTCGATGTACCCGGAGTACGCCCGCGACTCGCTCACCACGTGGGTCGCCGGTGAGCGCCGCCCGGACTTCAGCATCGACGTGGCCGCCGCGATCGCGCAGATCCGCGCCGAACGGCCCGCGGTGGTGCTGCTGGCCAGCCCGAACAACCCTACCGGCACCGCCCTGGACCTCACCGACGTGCGTGCCCTCGCCGAGGCCACCACCGATTCCGGGCCCGACGGCGGAGCAACAGTTCTCGTCATCGACGAGGCCTACGCGGAGTTCCGGCGGGAGGGACGTCCGTCCGCAGTCACGCTGCTGGGTGAGTTCGCTCACCTGGCGGTGGCGCGCACCATGTCCAAGGCGTTCGCCCTGGCGGGCGCCCGGGTGGGGTACCTGGCCGCGTCGGCCGAGCTGGTGGACTGGTTGCGGGTGGTGCGCCTGCCCTACCACCTGTCTGCCGTCACCCAGGCGGTCGCCCGCGCCGCTCTCCGGCACCGGCAGGTGCTCCAGGCCCAGGTCGCCGAGCTGCGCACCCGTCGGGACGAGACCGTCACCTGGTTGCGCGAGCGGGGTCTGCAGGTGGCGGACTCGGACGCGAACTTCGTGCTGTTCGGCACCTTCGCCGACCGGCACAGCATCTGGCAGGGTCTGCTCGACCGGGGCGTGCTGATCAGGGAGACTGGACCCCAGGGTCATCTGCGCGTCTCCATCGGGACGCACGAGGACATGGCCGCATTCCGCGGCGCACTACAGGAGGTGACTGGCCGGTGAGCCAGCCGACACAGCCGCAGCAGCCCCGCACCGCGCGGGTGGAGCGCAGCACGTCCGAGTCCACGGTGGTGGTGGAGCTGGACCTGGACGGGACCGGGGCGGTGGACGTGTCCACCACGGTGCCGTTCTACGACCACATGCTCACCGCGCTGGGCAAGCACTCCCTGATCGACCTGACCGTGCGGGCCAGCGGTGACACCGACATCGACGTGCACCACACCGTGGAGGACACGGCGATCTGCATCGGGCAGGCGCTGCGCGAGGCGCTCGGCGACAAGGCCGGCATCTCCCGGTTCGGGGACGCGCTGGTGCCGCTGGACGAGACGCTCGCGCAGGCCGTGGTGGACATCTCCGGGCGGCCCTACCTGGTGCACGAGGGGGAGCCCGCGGGGCAGGAGTACCACCTGATCGGTGGCCACTTCACCGGGTCGTTGACCCGGCACGTGTTCGAGTCGATCGCCCACCACGCCGGCATCTGCCTGCACGTGCGGCTGCTGGCCGGCCGGGACCCGCACCACATCGCCGAGGCGCAGTTCAAGGCGCTGGCCCGGGCGCTGCGGGCCGCCGTGGCCCGCGACCCCCGGGTGAGCGGGGTGCCCTCCACCAAGGGTGCGCTGTGACCGGCGACGACCAGGGTCGAGGGTCGGCTGCCTCGCCGGAGGGCGCCGGGTCGGCCGCCTCGCCGGAGGGCGCCGGGTCGGCGTCCTCCCCGGAGGAGTTCGACGAGGCGGCCTTCGATGCCGCCTTCGCCGCCGAGTTCGGCCAGGTGGTCGAACCCGAGCGCACCCTGCGCGAGGACGGCCCGGGCAGCCGGAGCGAGCAGGAGCAGCCCCGGGAGGAGACCCAGGTGCGCCCTGCGGCAGGCGCCCGCGAGGGATCCGGCCAGGCTGCGCCGTCGCCGGAATCACGCCGCGTGCTCGCGGTCGTGCTCACCCCGATCGCCTCGGCCCCGGTGCTGGCTGCGCTCTGCGCGATGGCCGAGGTGGACGCCGACATCGTGCCCAGCAAGCGTGGGGCGCTCGCCGCGAAGGTGATCACCACCAGCGGCGAGCTCGACCCGAGCGAGCTGCTCAGTGGTGCCCCGGCCGAGGCCGGCGAGCTGGCCGCGGTGCTCTCCCGCACCGCGAAGGTGGGCGTCGTGCTGCTCACCGCGCGGCTCGGCACCGGCGAGGAGGGCGTGACCGGCTCCATCTCCGGACGCCAGTACGTGGCCGGCGAACCGGGGGAGGAGGTCTCCCCGGGGCTGGTGCTCGCGCACGCGGACGATGTGGTGGAGCAGATCCTGCTCGGCGCGCTGGACCCGGCGCAGGCGCCCGGCCGGCTGGCACCCAAGGAGATGAGCCGGTGGCAGGCCGCCCGGCTGATGGCCAAGCAGGTCCGCAGGCGGCGCCCGTGACCGGGCCCGACGTCGTCGTCCTGGACTACGGGTCGGGGAACGTGCGCTCGGCGGTACGTGCCCTGGAACGGGTGGGCGCACGGGTGCGCCTGACCGCCGAGGCGGACGCGGTGGCCGCGGCGGACGGGCTGTTCGTGCCCGGCGTCGGTGCGTTCGCCACGGTGATGGCCGGGCTGCGTGCGGTCGGCGCGCCCCGGCTGATCGAGCGCCGGCTGGCCGGTGGGCGCCCGGTGCTCGGCGTGTGCGTGGGCCTGCAGGTGCTCTTCGGTGCCGGGGTGGAGCACGGGGTGCGCACCGACGGCCTGGACCAGTGGCCCGGGGTGGTGGACCGGCTGCGCGCCGACGTGGTGCCACACATGGGCTGGTCCACGGTGGAGGCACCCGCCGGCAGCGCCCTGCTGGCCGGTATCGAGTCCGAACGGTTCTACTTCGTGCACTCCTACGCCGCGCACACCGCCCCCACCTACGCCCGGGTCACCTGGGCCACGCACGGGCAGAGCCGGTTCGTGGCGGCCGTGGAGAACGGCCCGCTGAGCGCCACCCAGTTCCACCCGGAGAAGTCCGGGGACGCCGGTGCTGCGCTGCTGCGCAACTGGCTGCACACGTTCTAGAACACCTGCGGCCGCGCCCGAGCGGTCGCACCACCGGAGAGGACCGACGTGACCTACCTGCAACTGCTGCCCGCCGTGGACGTCGCCGACGGCCAGGCCGTCCGCCTGGTCCAGGGCGAGGCCGGCTCGGAGACCGTCTACGGCGCGCCGATGGACGCCGCGCTGGCCTGGCAGGCCGATGGCGCGGAGTGGGTGCACCTGGTGGACCTGGACGCCGCGTTCGGGCGCGGGTCGAACGCCGAGCTGCTCGCCGAGGTGGTCGGCGCCCTGGACGTGGCCGTGGAGCTCTCCGGCGGCATCCGCGACGACGAGTCCCTGGAGCGGGCGCTGGCCACCGGCTGCCGTCGGGTGAACCTGGGCACCGCCGCGCTGGAGGACCCGGAGTGGACCGCGCGGGCGATCGCCCGGCACGGGGACCGGATCGCCGTGGGCCTGGACGTGCGCGGCACCACCCTGGCCGCCCGCGGCTGGACCCAGGAGGGCGGCGACCTGTGGGAGGTGCTCGCCCGGCTGGACGCCGACGGCTGCTCCCGGTACGTGGTCACCGACGTCACCAAGGACGGCACCATGCGCGGGCCGAACACCGACCTGCTGCGGCAGGTGTGCGCGGCCACCTCGGCGCCGGTGATCGCCTCCGGTGGGGTCTCCAGCCTGGACGACCTGCGCACGCTGCGCGAGCTCACCGACCTCGGGGTGGAGGGGGCGATCGTGGGCAAGGCACTCTATGCCGGGGCGTTCACCCTGCCCGAGGCGCTGGCGGTCGCCGGCCGGTCATGACCCCGCTGCCGGACCGGCTCCCGGACGGTCGGCCGCTGCCCCGCGGGCAGGGCCGGTCGCTACCGCCGACCCCGGTGTTCGCCGGCGACGACGGGTCCACCGACCCGGCGCTGGCCGCCGCGCTGGCCGCTGGGCAGGGGCTGGACCGGCTGCGCGCCGTGGTCGCGGCGCTGGCGACCGCCCGGGTGCTGGTGCCGGTGGTCTCCTACGTGGAGGAGGAGGCGGAGACCG
>CAZMDO010000003.1:0-41168 GCA_964564445.1 uncultured Ruaniaceae bacterium
CGGTCTGCAGGGTGATCACCGAGGCGATCTCGCTGCGGATCACCTCCTCGTACTCCGCCTGGGTGAGCTCGCCGGTGCGCAGCCGGGCCCGGGCCTGGCGCAGCTCGGTGGTCTGCGGGAAGCTGCCGATGGTGGTGGTGGGCAGGTCGGGCAGCCCGAGGCTGCGCTGGGCGGCCACCCGGTCGGCGTAGTCGGCGCGGTGGACATCCTCCGGTGTCACGGCCGCGACCCGGCCCCGCACCTGGGTGCGGGAGACGCCGTCGGCCTGGGCCCGCTCGGCCAGAGCGGAACGCGCCGCGGCCAGCTCGGCCGAGACGTCCTCGCCGGCCAGCCCCCGGGCCAGGGTGAGCACCTCGGCGACCTTCTCGTGCGCGAACGCCAACCAGCTGCGCAGCTGGGCGCTGAGCCCGTCCTCCACGGCGGTGGTGTGCGGCACGTGCTGCAGCGAGGTCGCGGTAGCCACGCTCACCCGACCGGCCCGCTCGCGCACCTGCTGCAGCACAGCGGTGGCCCGGTCCAGGTCGGTGCGCCACACGTTGTGCCCGTCCACCACACCGGCCAGCACGGTCACCCCGGCAGACGCTGCCGCCTCCAGGTCCGCCGGCAGGGCGCCGTGCACCAGGTCGATACCGACCGCGTCCACACCGCTGCGCACCAGCGCGGTGAAGTTCTCCCGCAGCTCCCCGTACGGGCCGGCCACCAGCAGGGCGGGCCGGTCGGTGGCACCGGCGAGCGCCCGGTAGGCACGCTCGGCGGCCGCGGTGACCTGCTCGGCGGGCACGTCCCAGGTGTCGGCAACGAGCGCCGGCTCGTCCAGCTGCACCCAGGTGGCGCCTGCGGCGGCGAGCTCGGCGAGCCACGCGGCGTACACCGCGACCAGGTCGTCCAGCCGCTCCAGGGGTGCCGGGTCGCCGGGGTTCTCCGGCTTGGCCAGCAGCAGCAGGGTGACCGGGCCCACCAGCACCGGGCGGGTGAGCACGCCCTCGGCGAGCGCCTCGCGCAGCTCGGTCACCGCGGCGCCGCCGGGGATGTGCCGCAGCGGGGTCTGCGGGGAGATCTCCGGCACCAGGTAGTGGTAGTTCGTGTCGAACCACTTGGTCAGCTCCAGCGGCGGGGTGTCGGCGTCCCCGCGGGCGAGGCGGAACTCCTCGTCCAGGCTGAGCGGGGTGTCCGAGGGCGCGATGCCGAACCGGGCCGGCACGGCGCCGACCTGGATGGCGGTGGTGAGCACCTGGTCGTAGTGGGCGAAGTCGGAGGGGATCGCGGCGGCGGCCGCATCCAGGCCGAGGCTGCTCAGCCGTTGCCGGGTGGCGCGGCGCACGCCGGCGGCGGCGTCCCGCAGCTCGTCGGCGGTGCTGCGGCCGGCCCAGTAGGACTCGAGGGCGCGCTTGAGCTCGCGGTTCTCCCCGATCCGGGGGTAGCCGAGGACGGTGGCGGTGGGCAGGTTCTGGGTCATCGAGGGTCTCCAAAGGTGGGCCGCGCGGTGCTGCGCGGGCAGGGTGGGGTGGGTACGTCGCCGGGGGCGGGCTCAGCGCGGAGCGGCGGGCATTCGCCGCAGGCCGGCGTGGTGCAGCAGGTCGCACACGGCGCGGGCGGAGTTGAACGTGTACAGGTGCACGCCGGGGGCGCCGGCCGCGAGCACGGCGTGCACCAGGTCCACGCTGGCGCGCAGGCCGAGCCGGTAGGCCTCCTCGGCGTCCGCGGCCTCGTCCAGCGTGCGCAGCAGGTCCTCCGGCACCGGGACGTCGGTGAGCTGGACCATCCGACGCAGCCGGCGCGGGTCGGTGAGCGGGATGATGCCGGGCACGATCGGGATGTGCACCCCGGCGGCGCGCGCGGCCCGGACCAGCTCGGCGTAGTGCCGGGCGTCGTAGAACAGCTGGGTGATGGCGAAGTCGGCGCCGGCGGCCTGCTTCTCCACCAGGGCGGCGACGTCGTCGGCGAGGACCAGGGGGCGGCCCCCGGCGTCGTAGGCGCCGCCGGGGTAGGTGGCCACCGAGATGCTCACCTGCTCGGTGGGGTGCTGCTCGGCGGCGAGCGTGCGCAGCAGGCGGACCAGCTCGGCCGCACGGGTCAGCCCCTCCGGGTGCGGCCGCCAGTCCGGCTCGCCGGCCGGCGGGTCACCGCGCAGGGCGAGGAAGTCGCGCACCCCCGCGTCCATCAGCGAGCTGACGTACCCGCCGAGGTCCTCGGCACTGGCACCCACGCAGGTCAGGTGCGCTAGCGGGGTGACGTCCGTGGTGGTGATGATCTCCTCGATCAGCTCCCGGGAGGTGGCCCGGGTGGATCCGGAGGCACCGTAGGTGACCGAGAAGAAGTCGGGCTCCGCCTCGGCGAGCGCCGCGACGGTCCGACGGAGGGTCTCCTCACCACGCGGGGTGCGCGGCGGGTAGAGCTCGAACGAGATGCTCGGGCCGCGATCGGGCGTGTCGAACAGGGGGGCGGTGCTCATCGGCGCCCCCGTGGGAAACAGTTTGCCTGCATGATTCGACTCCATCGAACCTGGCGGTAGCACCCTTCCCCGCGGGAGGCTTCCGTTGAGGGGTTGCTGCGGCGTCGTCGAGCCAGGACTCTCGGCCGCTCTGGATGGTGTGCTCCCGATGGTACCTCCACTCGGGTGCCGGGAGGCCCTGTCTCGCATCCTGGGATGCACGACGGCGTTCCTCGCCTTTGGTGTGTGCCTCACCGGGGATTGTCGTACCTGGGGTGCACACTCGGGGCAACCGACAGCGAAGGGAGCACATCATGGTGGGAGCACGCGAGGACCTCTCGGGCCCGACCGCGGCGGAGGTGCGCCGGGCCCGCCTGGAGCGCGACGCGGTCCTGGCCGCGGTGGTCGACGGCGAGGACGCGCTGCGGATGCGTGCGGCGGACGAGGGGCTGGACGCGGCGGAGATGGCGCTGCTGGAGGACCTGGATGCCCTGGACGCCGTGCTGCACGCCGAGCGCCGGAGCGCCTGACCGCCACGCGGGTGTGAGCTGCTGGGCCGTGGGCGGGCAGGCCCGGGCCCCGGCCGGACCCGCTCAGGCATGCGCCTGCCCGGGCATACTGAGGCTGCGCCCGTGACCGAACCCGAGGAGGTTGCATGCTCACCGACGAGCCCGACTGGACCGCACCGATCGACGAGCTGCTGGTGGCCCGGCAGGGATCGCTGGGTCGCATCCGGCTGAACCGGCCCCGGCCGATCAACGCGCTCACGCTGGGGATGATCGAGGCCATCGACGCCGAGCTGCAGACCTTCGCCGCCGACGACGCGATCACCGCAGTGGCACTGGACGGGGCCGGTGAGCGGGGGCTGTGCTCCGGTGCGGACGTGCGCACCATCCGGGACTGGATGGTCGACGGCGGCGGTGACCCGGCACAGTTCTGGCAGGCGGAGTACGCCCTGAACGCGCGGATCGCGCAGTACCCGAAACCGTACGTGGCGTTCATGGACGGGATCGTGATGGGCGGCGGCATCGGGCTGTCCGCGCACGGCTCGCTGCGGCTGGTCACCGCCCGCACCCGGGCGGCGATGCCGGAGACCGGGATCGGCTTCTTCCCGGACGTGGGCGCGATGTACTACCTCTCCCGCAGCCCGGGCCAGACCGGCACCCACCTGGCGCTGACCGGGGTGAGCGTGACCGGGGCGGACGCGATCGCCGTCGGCCTGGCGGACACCCTGGTCGATCCTGACGACTGGCCGGGGCTGTGCGCGCGGATGGCCGAGGGTGAGCAGCTGGACGCCTCGGTGGGTGAGGTGGCCCCACCCAGCCCGTTGGTCACCCAGCGCGACTGGATCGACAGCTGCTACAGCGGTGAGGACGCGGCGGCGATCGAGGCCGCGCTCAGGACCCACACCGACCCGCAGGCACGGGCCGCGGCCAGCACGCTCACGTCCCGCTCACCGCTCTCGGTGGCGGTGGCGCTGATGGCGCTGCGCCGGGCGGCGGCGATGACCTCGGTGGCGCAGGTGCTGGACCAGGACCTGCGCCTGGGCACCGCGTTCATGGCGAGCTCGGACTTCGTGGAGGGCGTGCGGGCGCTGTTGGTGGACAAGGACAACAGCCCGCAGTGGCAGCACGCATCGCTGGCCGAGGTGGATCCGGAGCGGGTGCGGGCTCTGTTCGCCTGAGCATGCGCCACGGTCGCCGGCCGGACCGAGGACAATGAGGCAGATGGCCAAGCTCTACGACACCATCGAGCCCCAGCTCGTCGAGTTCATCGAGCGCCAGCAGATGTTCTTCGTGGCCTCCGCCGCGACCGACGGGCGGGTGAACCTCTCCCCGAAAGGGCTGGACACCCTCCGCGTGCTCGGTGCGAACCGGGTCGCCTGGCTGAACGGCACCGGCTCCGGCAACGAGACGGCAGCACACGTCGCGCTCAACCCCCGCACCACCCTGATGTTCTGCGCCTTCGAGGGACGGCCGTGGATACTGCGGCTGTACGGGAAGGCCCGCACCGTGCAGCCCGGCGATGCTGACTGGGCGAAGCTCTCCGGCCTTTTTCCGCCGCTGCTCGGAGCGCGGCAGGTGTTCGACGTGACCGTGGAGCAGTGCCAGACCTCGTGCGGTTTCGGTGTGCCGCTGTATGAGTTCGTCGGCCAACGGGACCTGATGCACTCCTGGGCGCAGAACCGCGGCACCGAGGGTCTGGCCCGCTACCAGCGGGAGAAGAACGCCCGGTCGATCGACGGTTTCGAGACCCATCTCCCGCCTGCCGTGCTGGAGGGTTGAGTGGCCTGGCTCTCACCGCCCGAGGCGCAGCACCTCCAGCCCCGGGCTAGTCTGGCGCCATGGTCGAGGCGCTGAACGAACCGGGCGCGCCGGATCCCCCCGGCACGTCGATCGCCGTCACCCTCTCCACGGTCAGCGTGTATCCACGCAAGGCTCCGTTCGCCTTCGAGATCGCCGCCGAGCTGGGCTATGACGGCATCGAGGTGATGGTGCTGGCCGACCCCACCAGCCAGGACCGCAAGACCCTGGGCAAGCTCAGCGCCCGGTACGGGATGCCGATCCGCAGCATCCACGCCCCGACCCTGCTGCTCTCCCGCAAGGTGATGGGCTCCTCTCCCGGCGGCAAGCTGGACCAGACGGTCGCCCTGGCCGAGGACCTCGGCGCTCCGACCGTGGTGGTGCACCCGCCGTTCCGCTGGCAGTACCGGTACGCGCGCAGCTTCGCCGAGCACGTGCGGGAGCTGAACGAGGGCAGGGAGGTGACGATCGCCGTCGAGAACATGTACCCCTGGCGTGGCCGCAAACGTGAGGTGAAGGCCTACCTGCCCGGCTGGGACCCCACCGAGCACGACTACGACAAGGTGACCCTGGACCTGTCCCACGCCGCGGTGGCGCGGCAGAACAGCCTGCAGCTGCTGGACGTGTTCGCCGACCGGCTGGCACACATCCACCTGGCCGACGGCACACCGTCGATGATGGACGAGCACCTGGTGCCCGGCCGGGGCGACCAGCCATGCGCGCAGGTGCTCACCGAGCTCAGCCGGCGGCGGTTCCAGGGCGACGTGGTGGTCGAGATCAGCACCCGGCGCGCCCGGTCGGCAGCGGAGCGCGTGGCCGACCTGGCCGCCTCCCTCACCTTCGCCCGCACCTATCTGGACCCCGAGCACCATGTGGAGTACGTGCCACCGGAGGGGCCACCGCACCGGCACCTGGACGCCTGGGAGTGAGCGCGCCGGTCACCGCGCCCTGACCGGGACCTCCTCCGCCCCGGGGCTGGCCACCTTCACGGCGCGCTGGAGGCCCACCGCGGCACCCGTGCTCACCGTCGCGACAGCAGGTCCCGACACCTCGGGCTCGACCGCGGCGTTCGCCACGGTGGGCGCCGACCCCACCGTGTGCCATCCGCGCCGCACCCCCAGCAGCAGACCGGCCGAGACGGTGATGACGGCGAACATCACCCCGGCCATCGCCGCAGCGCTGCCGCCGAGCAGCCCGCTCACCGGGGAGATCAGTGCGCCCATCACGAAGCCCGCGGCCCCGTTCAGCGCGGCGGCCGACCCGGCCCGGTGGCCGTTGTGCTCCAGCACGATCGCCGGGACCGAGGGCATCACGAAGCCGACCGTGCCGAGCGTGGGCACCAGCAGCAGCACCAACGGCCAGAACCCGGACCCGTCGGCGGCGACCGTCACCGAGACCACGAACAGGGCCAGTGCCAGCACCCACCCTGCGGCGATGGCGGCGGTGACGATCTGCTCCGGGCGGCGGCGACGCACCAGCGCCCCGTTGATCTGCGAGCCGGCGGTCACCGCGAGCGCGCCAGCGCCGAAGATGTAGCCGAACTGGCTCGCGCTCAGCCCGTAGACCTCCTGGAACACGAACGTGGAGGAGGCCACGTAGGTGAACATCGCGCCCAGGTAGAAGGCGCCCATCAGCACCGCACCGGAGAAGGACCAGTCGCCGACCAACGAGCGGTAGCCACCCAGCGCTGCCCGCAGCCCGGTGCTCCGGCGCCGCTGAGGCGGCAACGACTCCTCGACGAACACGGCGGCGACCACCAGCAGCACCAGCCCGAAGGCGGCGAGCACGGCGAACATGGTCCGCCAGCTGCCCACGCGCAGGATCTGCGCACCGATGGTCGGGGCGAGGATCGGGGCGACCCCGACCACGAGCATCAGCCGGGAAATCACCGTGCCGATGCCCAGCCCGGCGAACCGGTCCCGCACCACGGCCAGGGAGAGCACCATCCCCGCCGCCCCGGACAGCCCCTGCACCGCCCGCAGCGCGGTGAGCATCTCCACGTTCTGCACGCCGATGATCGCCAGCGACGCGAGCACGTACACGCCGAGGGCGATCAGCAGCGGGCGCCGGCGGCCGTAGCTGTCCGAGAGCGACCCGATGATCAGCTGACCGATCGCCAGCCCGGCGAGCGTGGCGGTCATCGTCAGCTGCACGCTGGCCTGGGTGGTGGCCAGGTCGGTGACGATCTCCGGGAACGCCGCCAGGTACAGGTCGATGGTCATCGGGCCGATCGCGGTGAGTGCCGAGAGCATCAGCACCACGCCGACGCCGATCCGCTCGGCAGGGCGGGCGCGGGTGGTCATGCTGGGGCCAACCCTTGCGGGCTGTTCCTTGTTCCGCGGGTCCACATCCCGGACGCGTCCCACCTCGCGCGGCGCGCGAGGGCCGGGCGCGCGAGGGCCGGGCGCGCGCCGCTGCCTACGGGCCGCGCCCGCGATACCGTGCCGGTGGAGGTCGGAGCAGTGGACTGGATCGGCTGGTTCGCGGCGGAGCACTACGACGTCGCCCGGGAGGTGCTGCAGCGCGGCATCGCCCTGGTGTACCTGGTGGCGTTCCTGGCGGTGCTGCGGCAGTTCCCGGCCCTGCTCGGCGAGCGCGGGCTGCTCCCGGTGCGCACCCACGCCGGCCGGGTGCCGTTCCTGGCGGCGCCCACCCTGTTCCACGCCCGCTACTCCGACCGGGCGCTGCGCGTGGTCGGCTGGGCGGGGCTGCTGCTGGCGGTGAGCGTGGTGGCCGGGCTGCCGCAGGCCGGTCCGTGGTGGGTGCCGCTGGCCGTGTTCGGGGCCCTGTACCTGCTGTACCTGTCGGTGGTGAACATCGGGCAGGTGTTCTACGGCTTCGGCTGGGAGTCGCTGCTGCTCGAGGCCGGGTTCCTGGCCGCGTTCCTCGGCTCGGAGCAGACCGGGACCCCGGTGGTCACGCTGATCGCGTTCAAGTGGCTGCTGTTCCGGGTGGAGTTCGGCGCCGGGATGATCAAGATCCGCGGCGATGCGGTCTGGCGGGACCTGACCGCGCTGTACTACCACCACGAGACCCAGCCGATGCCCGGCCCGCTGAGCTGGTTCTTCCACCACCTGCCGCGGCCGCTGCACAAGGTGGAGGTGGCCGCCAACCACGTGGTGCAGCTCGGTGTGCCGTTCCTGCTGTTCGCCCCGCAGCCGGTGGCCACCTGGGCGGCCGGGGCGGTGATCCTCACCCAGCTGTGGCTGGTGGCCTCGGGCAACTTCGCCTGGTTGAACTGGCTGACCATGCTGCTGGCGTTCGCGGCGGTCAGCGATGCGGTGCTCACCGGGGAGACCGTGCGCTACACCGGCGGCCCGGTGGCGTTCGTGGTGGTGGTCTGCGTGCTGGGCGCGCTGGTGCTGTGGCTGAGCCGCCGGCCGGCGCTGAACCTGGTCAGCCGGCGCCAGCTGATGAACGCCTCCTACAACGGGTGGCACCTGGTCGGCGCCTACGGGGCGTTCGGTTCGATCACCCGCCACCGGCAGGAGATCGTGGTGGAGGGCACCCTGGACGCCGACCCGAGCGACGCCCAGTGGCGGGAGTACTCCTTCGCCGGCAAGCCGGGCGACCCCCGCCGCCTGCCCCGGCAGTGGGCGCCCTACCACCTGCGCCTGGACTGGGGGATGTGGTTCCTGGCGCTCGGCTCCCGGGCGCAGCTGGCGTGGTTCGAACCGTTCCTGCACCGGCTGCTGGCCGCGGACCCGGCCACGCTGCGCCTGCTCGCCCACGACCCGTTCGACGGCGCCCGGCCGGCGTGGGTGCGCGCCCGCATCTTCGACTACCGGTTCAGCAGTCCCCGCGAGCGGAGCAGCCAGAAGGTGTGGTGGGTGCGCACGCCCGCGGGCACGTTGGTCGATCCGGTCAGCCGCTCTGCTGGTAGATGATCTCCACCCGTCGGTTCGCGGCGTAGGTCGACGGATCCTCGGGGTCCTCGGCCATGGCCGGCTCGGTGTCGGCCAGTCCCTCCACCTGCAGGTCCAGGTCACCACGCGCTGCGGCGATCACGTCGGCCACGGCCTGCGCGCGGCGGGTGGAGAGCTCCTGGTTGTCGAAGTCCTCCCCGGTGGGGGTGGAGTCGGTGTGGCCGTTCACCTGCACCGCCGCGCCGTCCGGGATGTCGGCGACGAGCTCGGCGATCCGCGCATCAGCGGTGGCTGGCAGCTCCCAGCTGTTCGGGGTGAACAGGATGTCCGTGGCGAGGCTGATCGTGGTCTTGTCCGCCTCGCTGACCACCGTCTCCACTGCGCCCACGGACCCCTCGACGCTCCACTGGTGCACATTGTTCACCTCCCACACGTGCACCGAGGCGGCGAGCTGCTCGGGCGTGGGGTCCGGCAGGTCGTCCGGGCTGGTCACGTCGGCGTGCGCAGCGGGCATCCCCAGCAGCAGCGCGGCGGTGACCGCCCCGGCCAGTGCGGCTGCGATCCCCGGGCGCCTCCTCCGGGCGCTCATCGGGTGATCGGGACGTCGGTGAACTCGGGCATGCCCTCGAGGATGCGCAGGTCGAAGGTGTCGATGTCGTCCTCCGGCGCGGCATAGACACCCCACCACACGGCCGTCCCTCCGTTCACCGTGGCCACGTCCACCGAGTCGGCGGACCAGTCCTGCCCGCTGTCGCTGATCACCGAGTACTCCTTGAGGTTCTCCCGGTCGACGAGAACCGGCCGGAACTTCATCGGCTGGACGGTGTCGAACAGCGTCACCACCTCGTTGTCGCTCACCGAGGCGAAGTCGGGGCTGTAGGTGAGGTAGAGGCGCATCACGTCCCCCTCCACCACCAGAGAGTGCACCCCGAACGTGGCGTAGTCCTCGGTGCCAGGGATCTGGTAGGTCTGCTCGGCGAGCACCTGGGAGGTGTCGATGGCGTTCACCCCGACACCTCCGCCCCCGTTGCTTCCTGCGACCTCAGCACCGTCGCTCGGCGTCCCGGACGACCCGGCGGACTCGGTGCCGCTGCCGGCAGAGTCGAAGTCTGCGGGGTTCTCCTCGCTGCACCCCGTCAGTGCGAGCGCGGCGATCAGGGCCGCGGCGACCATCGGTCGGCGCACTGTCACTCTCATCTGTCCTCCCTCTGTTCGTGGCTGAAGTTACCAATGAGTCGAAGCCCGGCGGCGTTTGGTTGCAGCATGGGCGAGGTTTTTCCTCCCACCGGTTCGAGCCCGGTGCGGCCGGTGCTCCCGGACCGGACGCGCAGGCAGTCGCGGTACCGTGAACCCAGTCTTCTTCCTGCCCGAGAGCCGATCCGTGACCGACCAGATGCGGGACACCACGCCCTACCAGGTGCTCGGGGTGACGCCCGATGCGTCCCCCGAGGAGCTGCGCCATGCCTACCGGCGGGCGCTGCGCCGCACCCACCCGGACACCGGTGGGGATGCCGAGTCGTTCCTGACGGTGCAGCAGGCCTGGCAGCAGGTGGGTACCACCGCCGCCCGGCGCGCCTACGATGCCGCGCACGCGGGCGAACGCCCTGCCTACGACGGCGCAGCCCGCCCGGGCAGGTCCGCTCCCGGGGGTCCGGGGGGTGCTCGGGGCGGCAGGCCCGCGGGCAACGGGCATGCCGCCGGGTCCGCACCGGGGCGGGTGTGGACCGCCGGGGCGACGGCGGGTGGCACCCGGGCGCCGCGGCGCGCCCGCTCCTACGGTCACCCGGGCGGGTGGTCCCGGGAGCGGTACCTCACCCTGCTGCGGGAGTGGGTCGGTCGCGGGGTGGCGATCGAGGACCCGTACGAGGACCGCCTGGTCACCAGCGCACCGCCGGAGATCCGGCACGCCCTGGCGGACGCGCAGGCAGAGGAGGCGACCGCCCGGCTGCTGGCCGACCTGGGCTCGGCGTTCACCGTCTGGCACGACGTGGCCACCGGCCGCGGGAACGCGACCTGGGCACGGGATGCCTCCGCCGAGCCGACCAACCCGGCGAAGATCGACCATGTGGTGCTCGGCCCGACCGGCCTGTTCGTGCTGCAGTCCGAGGACTGGGGGGCACCGGTCACGGTGAAGGGGAAGAAGCTGCTCTGCCCCGGGCTGCCGAAGGGCACCCGGCCGATGAAGGAGCTCGCCCAGCGCGCCCGGGTGGCCCGACGCTGGGGAGTGCAGCTCTCCGCCCTGGTGATCGTGCTCGACGACGACGCGCTCGGCACCGACCTGGCCTCGCTCGGCACCAAGGGGTCGGTGGCCCGCTTCGTGGTGCGCCGCGGCGCCCTGGCCGACCGGCTCGCCGATGGCCTGCCGGGCGTGCCGGGTCTGACCGCCGAGGACCTGTTCGCCGCCCGCACCTCGCTGCAGCGCGCCGTGCAGTTCGTCTGAGCCGGCGGGCAGCACGGCACCCTCCCACCGGGCCCCCTCCCCGCGGGGCACCCGCACCCCTCCCCACCGGCCACCCGCTACGGAGGTACTTCTGTGACGTGGAGGCACGATACGAGCACCTCCTAGTCACGAAAGTGCCTCCGTCACCGCAGGTGCCCCCGCAGACCGGGAGAATCCTGCCTCCGCGTCACGAAAGTGCCTCCGTCACCGAAGGTGCCTCCGCAGACCGGGAGAATCCTGCCTCCGCGTCACGAAAGTGCCTCGGTCGGGGGTGGTGGCGCCGCCCGGAAGTGCTCGTGCAGGCCGAGCGCGGCCCAGAGCTGCTCGTGCTCACCCAACCGCCGGTAGGTGGCGGCCCAGTCCGACTCCGGCGCGGACCAGAAGCGTTCGGCCGCCAGCGCCAGGCGGGGCAGGAGCAGGAAGGCAAGGTCGTCCAGGTCCTCGATGGTCTCCGCCCAGATCGCGGCCTCCCCGCCGGCGACCTGCGCACCGGGCAGGTGCTCGGCGGCGTGCCGCAGCGGGTGCCAGCCCGCCAGCCGGTGCACCGGCTCCGGCTGGTAGCCAGGGAAGCCGACCCGGTCCCGCCTCGGCTGCTGGGCCGGGTCCGCACCGTCGTCGGCGTACCGGCGGTCCAGGTACAGCGGGGAGGACGAGGAGAGCAGCACCGGCGTGCCGGTAGCCACAGCGCGGCCCAGGTCCCCGGGCGCCAGCGCGAACGTCTCCGCAGCGAGATCCACCAGGGCGTGGTGCTCCGGCGGGGTGCTGGCCTTGACCGCCTCGGCGTCGAAGGCATCCTTCGGCGAGATCCAGAGCTGAGCCACGTCCCGGGCGGTGAGCGCCCCGGAGCGGGTGGCCTCCTGCCAGGCGACCACCCGGCGTCCCAGCCCGTGCACGTGCTCGATCGTCTCGGTCAGGAACGCCGCGTACCGCTCCGGCGGCATCCCGAACGCCTCGTCCCCGCCGACGTGCAGGAACGGGCCGGGCACCAGGTCGGCGACCTCGGTGAGCACTGTGCGAGCGAAGTCCAGCGCCGCCGGCACACCCGGGTCCAGGTAGGTGAGCAGCGGGTGCGGGAACCGGGTGTCCCCGGCCAGCTCGGGGTATGCGGCCAGTGCGGCGGCGGTGTGCCCGGGCAGGTCGAGCTCGGGCACCAGCGTGCAGCACCGCGCGGCGGCGTACTCGGCCAGGTGCCGCAGGTCCGCCTGGGACAGCGCCCGGCCATCGGTGGCGTCGGTCAGGTGCGGGTAGGCGGCCGACGCCAGCCGCCAGGCCTGGTTGTCGGTCAGGTGCAGGTGCAGCACGTTCAGCTTGTACAGCGCGAGCAGGTCGATGAGGGTCTCGATCTCGGCCACGGTGCGGAAGTCCCGCGCCACGTCCAGGCTGAGCCCCCGCCAGGCGAGCAGCGGGGCGTCGCGCACCTGCCCACCCGGCAGCCACGGTCCACCGGTCCGGACCTGGGCCAGCTGGACCACGGTGGTCAGGCCGCGGAACACCCCGGTGGGCGTGGCGGCACACAGGTGAGCTCCGCCGTCGACCGTGCGCAGGGTGTACCCCTCCTCCACCGGTTCCCCGGTGGGGCTCACCCCGACCGGCAGGGGAGCGGCGCCCGCCCCGGTGAGGGAGATCTCCACGGCCGGACCGTGGTGGGCCTCGTGCACGGTGAGGCCTCGCACCCGCTGGGCGAGCGCCGTCGTCCCGGGCAGCACGGCGGCCAGCAGCTCCGCGGGCCCGCGCACGCCGATCGTGTCCCCGGTGCCCACCGGTACCGGCGCCCCGCCCGGTGCGTGCGCCGCGGGTGCCGGCAGCAGCGCCGGCCCGGTCACCGGTCCACCGCCGGAATCCGACCGGTCCGGGCCACCTCGCCGAGCCAGGCCGCCGAGGGCTTCGGGGTGCGGGCGAACGTGGTCCGGTCCACGGCGATCAGGCCGAAGGTCGGGTCCCACCGGCCCCACTCGTAGTTGTCCAGGGCGGACCAGTGCAGGTAGCCGCGCACGTCCACCCCGTCCGCGAGCGCCTCAGCCAGCGACCGCAGCGCCCCGGAGGTGTAGGCGATCCGCTCGGCGTCGTCAGCGGTGGCGATGCCGTTCTCGGTGACCAGCACCGGGACGTCGCCGACCAGCTCGCGGGTGTGTCGGACCGCCTCCCCGACCGCCGTGGGGTAGTACTCCCAGCCCATTTGGGTGCGCCGTGCCTCCGGTGCCGGGGGCACGATCCCGTCCGGGCCGAGCACCGTGCGGGTGTAGGACTGCACCCCGACCACGTCGTCGGTCCTCGCCTGCTCCAGGTACCAGTCCTCGTGCCGGTACCGGTAGGCGGCGGCGATCTCCTCCCCGCCCGGGGCGGCCTGCACGCACTGGTTGGCCACCGACCACCCGACCGCCACGCCCGGGTGGCGTCGGCGCAGCTCGGCAGCGGTGCGGGCGTGCGCGGCCGCCACCGCCTCCGCGGTGGGCCGGTGCGGGTCCGGCAGCCCTCCGCCCAGGCCGGTGGCCAGCTCCCCCTCACCCCGGCGCACGGTCTCCATGACCGCCAGGATGTTCGGCTCGTTGATCGTGATCACCGTGCCCGCCCCCGCCTCGATCACGGGGGCGACGGCCGCTGCGTAGGCGCTGAACCGGTCGAGGGCGTCGGGTGCCTGCCAGCCACCGGCGCGGGTGAACCAGAGCGGGTGGGTGAAGTGGTGCAGGGTGAGCACCGGCTGCAGGCCACGCTCGATCGCGTAGCGGACCATCGCGGCGTAGTGGTCGATCATTGCTGCGGAGAACTGGCCAGGGGCGGGCTCCACCCGCGCCCACTCGACGCTGAACCGGTAGGCGTTCAGGCCCAGCGAGGCGAGCAGGTCCATGTCCTCGCGCCACCGGTGCAGGGAGTCGCAGGCGTCCCCGGACCGCTCCGGCAGCGGGGTGCCCTCCCGGTTCTCGAAGGCCCACCAGTCGCTGCCGAGGTTGTTTCCCTCGACCTGGTGGGCGGACGTGGAGGCGCCGAGGAGGAAGCCGGCCGGGAAGCTCTCTGCGGAGGTGGCCACGGTGGCACCATCCTTTCTCTGCGGAGGGTCTGAGGGCTGTCAGGCAGCCACGAGCACTCTACCTACCAAGTGGTACATTATCTGTCAGCGTCACCGTCCGCAGCGTCGCCTCCTGAAAGGGCTGGTATGTCCCCGGCACCCGAACCCCGCAAGGGCGCACGCACCCGCGAGCGCATCCTCGACGCCGCCCTGGGCGCGTTCTCCGAGCAGGGGTTCAACGCCGTCTCGCTGCGGGACATCGCCGCTCGCGCCGGTCTGACCCATGTGGGCCTGCTGCACCACTTCCCGAGCAAGGAGGACCTGCTCGTGCACGTGCTAGAGCGCCGGGACGAGCTGGACCTGGCCGAGCTGCGCGAGCAGACCGACGTGCTGGACCGCTCGCTGCTGGTCTGGGCGCTGCGGATCGTGGCCCGCAACACCACCACCCCGGGCGCGGCGTCGCTGTATGCACGGCTCTCCAGCGAGGCCGCGGACCCCGAGCACCCGGCGCACGCGCACTTCGTGGACCGGTACCAGCGGCTGTCAGCGGCGCTGGCCGCCGCGATCGGCACCGAGCTGGCCGAGCGGCGCCCGCCGTTCCAGATCACCGCCGAGGAGGCGGGTCGGCAGTTCCTCGCGCTGATGGACGGCCTGCAGCTGCAGTGGCTGCTCGAACCGGACCGGGTGGACATGGTCGGCAGCCTGCTCGGCTACCTGGCCAGCATCGGCATCGTCATCGACCGCGAGACCATCGACCCGGTGGACACCCCGGCGCCGGGCTCCGACGCCCGCCCGGCGACCAGCACCGAGCACGCCCGCCCGGCGAGCAGCACCGAGCATGCCGGCGCGGCGACCCCGGGCGAGGGCGCGTGACGGCGGCCGGCACCACCGCCGCGGGGGTGCAGGAGAAGGCGGCACTGACCTCCGGGCGGAACACCTGGCACACCAAGTCGCTCGGGGAGGCCATCCCGGCCCTGGTCACCAGCGACGGACCGCACGGCCTGCGCCACCAGGGCGGTGACGGGGACAACCTCGGCATCGGCACGAGCACCCCGTCCACCTGCTACCCCACGGCTGCGGCGCTGGCCTCCAGCTGGGACACCGAGCTGCTCACCGAGGTCGGCCGGGCGCTCGGGAAGGAGGCGCGCGCCCTCGGTGTGCACGTGCTGCTCGGCCCGGGGCTGAACATCCGCCGGTCCCCGCTGTGCGGGCGCAACTTCGAGTACTTCTCCGAGGACCCGCACCTGACCGGTCGGCTCGGTGCCGCGATGGTCTCCGGGATCCAGTCCCAGGGGGTGGCGGCCACACCGAAGCACTTCGCGGTGAACAACCAGGAGACCGACCGGATGCGCATCAGCGCGGACCTGGACGAGCGGACCCTGCGGGAGATCTACCTGCCCGCGTTCGAGCACGTGGTGCGCACCGCCCGGCCGTGGGCGCTCATGGCCGCCTACAACCGGATCAACGGCACCTACGCCACCGAGGCCCGCTGGCTGCTCACCGAGATCCTCCGCCAGGAGTGGGGCTTCGACGGTGTGGTGATCTCCGACTGGGGCGCGGTCAACGACCGGGCGGCGGCGCTGGCGGCCGGACTGGACCTGGAGATGCCGTTCTCCGGCACCGACGAGCAGGTGGTGCAGGCGGTCACCTCCGGGGTGCTGGCCGAGGAGGTGCTGGACGAGGTGGTGCAGCGGATGACCCGGCTGGCCGCCCGGGTGGACCGCTCCCCGGCAGACCCGGTGGACCCGGCCGCCCACCACCGGCTCGCCCAGCGGGCGGCAGCCGAGTCGATCGTGCTGCTGAAGAACGCCGACCAGGCCCTCCCGCTGGATGCCGCCACGGACTCGGTGCTGGTGGTCGGCGAGCTCGCCCGCACCCCCCGGATCCAGGGCGGCGGCAGCTCCCGGGTGGTGCCCACCCAGGTGGACACCACCTGGCAGGCGCTGCAGGAGCGCTTCGGCAGCCGGGTCACGTTCGCCGCGGGCTTCACCGAGTCCGACGGCGATGCTCACCTGGCCGCCGAGGCCGTCGCCAAGGCGCGGCTCGCCCAGGTCACCGTGGTGTTCCTCGGTCTGCCGTCGGCGGCCGAGTCCGAGGGGTTCGACCGCACCGACATCGACCTGCCCGCTGCCCAGACCGAGCTGCTCGCCGAGCTGGCGCAGACCGGCACCACCGTGGTGGCGGTACTCACCAACGGTGGGGTGGTGGACGTGGCGTCCTGGCAGGAGCACGCCCATGCGGTGGTGGAGACCTGGCTGCCCGGGCAGGGCGGAGGTGCCGCGGTCGCGGACGTGCTCACCGGCCTGGTGAACCCCTCCGGCCGGTTGACCGAGACGATCCCGGTGCGGCTGCAGGACACCCCGGCGCACCTGACCTTCCCGGGCCGGGACGGGCACGTGCTCTACGGCGAGGCCGGTTTCGTCGGCTACCGGTACTACCAGACCCAGGATGTGCCGGTGGCCTACCCGTTCGGGTTCGGGCTCAGCTACACCAGCTTCGACCACTCCGACCTGCAGGTGGACCGGCAGGGCCGGAACCGGTGGCGGGTCCGCCTGACGGTGACCAACACCGGCGCGCGGGCCGGGGCGCAGGTGGTCCAGCTCTACCTCGCCCCACGAGCCGGTGACGGGCACGGTGCCGCTGACGGGCACGGGTCGGCTGATGGGCCTGGGCCGGCGGCTGGTCTGCGCCCGCGGCGGGAGCTGCGCGCCTTCGCCAAGACGTACCTGCAGCCGGGCGAGTCCCGCCAGGTGGAGCTGGACGTCGACGAGCGCGCCGTGTCCACCTGGGACGCCCGCTACCACCGGTGGCGGGTGACGGCCGGGGAGGCCACCGTCGAGATCGGCACCTCAGCCCGGGACATCCTGCTCACCGAGACCATCACCGTGGAGCCGGACGGCTTCGTGCCCGAGCTCACCGAGGCGCACACCGTCGGGGAGTGGCTGGACCACCCGGGCGGCGGACCGCTGCTGCGTGGGCTGCTCGCCCCGCTGCGCGAGGGGGCGGGGGCGAGCGCCCCGGAGCTGTTGCCGCTGCTGCTCCAGCTGCCGGTGGTCAAGCTGCTCACCTGGCCGGTGGGCCTCACTGCCGAGCGGCTCACCCAGATGTGCGAGCAGGCCAACGGTCGGTAGGCAGCACCCCGGCCAGCGCGGTGGGGAACGTCTCGGCGATCAGGGCCATGCCCGCCGGGTCCGGGTGTAGCCCGTCGTAGAGCCGGTCGGCATCGGCGGCGCCGAACAGGTCCGTGCCCTCGAGCAGGTAGAGGTTCTCGTCCTGCCGGCGCCGGTCGGCGACCACCTCTCGGGCCACCTGCCGGGTCCGTTCCAGGGTGAGTGCGCCGTCGTCCTGGTCGATGTGCCGGGTGGCGGGTGCGGCACGGCCGGCCACGGACACGATCGGCCCGGGACGGGCCTCCATCGCCGGGCAGGCGATCGCGGTGATCACCACCACCGGGATGTCCGGGTGGCCGCGGCGGACCGTGTCCAGGAAGCCGTGCCACAGCGGGCGCAGCACCCGTTCGCGCATCGCGTCGCTACCGACGATGTTGATCCCGGCCTTGATCGTGATGAGGTCGGCCGCCGTGCCGGCGATCTGGTCGGCGACGAACGGGTCCAGCATGGCGTTGCCGGCGAAGGAGAGGTTGCCCAGCTGCCAGCCCTGGCTGCGGGCCACCCGCACCGGCCAGGTCAGGTCGGGGGCAGGGGCCTCCAACCCGTGGCTGATCGACGACCCGTGGTGCAGCCACCGGGGTGAGGGGTCCGGGGCCGGGGCCACAGCGCCGTCGCTGTCCAGCCGGTGCAGGTCCACCACCCGGTCGTGCGGCAGGTACAGCTCGACCGGTCCGCCCGCGGCCGGCCGGACGTCGATGCGGACGTCCGCCAGCTCGCCGGGCCGCCTGCCCACCGGCTGCATCGTCTCGTCCAGCTCCAGCACCTCCCCCAGCGGGAGGGTGACCGCGGTGCGCTCACCGCCGACCAGCGCGGTCAGCACCGGCGGCCGGGCGGGCGCACCACCGGCGATCTGCACCGTGCTGGTCCGCAGCAGCAGCCGCACCTCGGTCCCGGTGCTGGTCAGCCGCAGCCGCACGCCGGCGGGGGTGCGGGCCAGCCAGGCAAGCATCCGGTCGCCGTGCCGGGCCTCGGTGGCCGCGGGCAGCCGGCGGGGACTGATCCCTCCGCTGCGGCCGGGCCCGCACTCGACGGCGCCGACGACCAGGGCCGCCAGGTGTGCACCGGTGCGGCTGCTCACCGGGCGGTCCCGGCCAGGTGCTGCTCGTACAGCTCGCGGCGGTGGCGCTGGCGCTGCGGGTCGGCCACCGGGGCGGAGAGCAGCAACCGCAGGGTGTACGGGTGCTGGGGCCGTTCGATCACCTCGGCCACCGGCCCCTGCTCCACGATCTCCCCGCGCCGGAGCACCGACACCTCCTCGGACAGGTGCCGCACCACGGCCAGGTCGTGGGAGATGAACAGGTAGGCCACCCCGGTGGCCGCCTGCACCTCGGCGAGCAGGTCGAGCACGGTGCGCTGGGTGGACAGGTCCAGGGCGGAGACCGGTTCGTCGCAGACGATCAGCCGGGGCCGGATGGCGATCGCCCGGGCGATGGCCACCCGCTGCCGCTGCCCGCCGGAGAACTCCCTGGGGTAGCGGTCCAGAGCGTCCGCGGGCAGCCCGGTGCGTTCCACCAGCTCGGCGACCCGGCTGCGCGCCGCCCGACGGGTCAGGCCCTGGCCGTAGAGCGGTTCGGCGAGGGTGTCGCCGATCGTCAGGGACGGGTTCAACGAGGTGTACGGGTCCTGGAAGACCACCTGCACCTGTCGGGCGAGGCGCCGCCGGTCCCGGCCGGTGGCCGCCCGGAGCGGGTGCCCGTCGAGGAGGATCGACCCGCCGGTCACCGGTGCCAGGCCGAGCACGGCGCGCCCGATGGTGGTCTTCCCGGAGCCGGACTCCCCGACCAGCCCATGGGTCTGCCCGGCGGGTACGTCCAGGTCGACGCCGTGCAGCACCTCGGTGGGCCGGCGCAGCGGGCCGCGGCCCCCGTAGGCCACCCGGAGACCGGCGATCTGCAGCAGCGGGAGCGTCATCGGCGGGCCTCCGTCTCGATCCCGGCAGGCAGCGGGACGTCCTCGAGCATGGCGGCGAGCAGCCGCTGGGTGTACGGCTCGGCCGGGGCGGTGAGCACCTGCTGCACCGGCCCGGTCTCCACGGTGCGGCCCTGCTGCATCACCGTGACCCGGTCGCACAGGTCGGCGACCACACCGAAGTTGTGCGTGACCAGCAGCACCCCCAGTCCGCGCTCACGCTGCAGCCGGCGCAGCAGCCCGAGCACCTCGGCCTGCACGGTGACGTCCAGCGCGGTGGTGGGCTCGTCGGCGATGAGCAGCTTCGGGTCGCAGGACATGGCGATCGCGATCAGCACCCGCTGGGCCATGCCGCCGGAGATCTCGTGCGGGTAGGCGGCGAAGGTGCGCTCCGGGTCGGCGATCTCCACCTGGGTGAGCAGGTCGAGGGCGTGGCTGCGGGCCTGCGCCCGGGTGCGCGAGCTGCCCGCACGGATCGCCTCGACCAGCTGGGAGCCGATGGTGAACGACGGGTCCAGGTTGCTCATCGGCTCCTGGGGCACGTAGGCCACCGTCGTGGACCGCAGCCGGCGCCACTGGCGCGGACGGAGACCGACGACGTCGGTGCCGTCGATGAGTATCCGACCACGGACCACCCGCCCGGTGGCCGGCAGCACGCCGAGCGCGGCGAAGGCGGACTGGGTCTTGCCGGAGCCGGACTCGCCCACCAGACCGACGATCTCGCCGACCTGCACGTCCAGGTCCACCTCGCGCACGACCTCCCGCTCGGCCCCGTCGGGGCCGGGATAGGCGATCGCCAGCGAGCGGATGGACAGCAGCGCCTGCTCGTCGGCTTCGGCGCTGCCGGGCTGGTACGGCGGGAGGCTGCGCCGTCGAGCAGCTGATGGTTCGCCCTGGGACTCCAGCACGTCCCGCAGCGCCACCGCGAACAGTACGAAGGCCGCACTGGTGAGCCCCAGGGCCAGGGCGGGCCAGAGGATCAGCGTGGGGCTGCGGGTGAGGTTCTGGAAGCCCTCGTCGAGCATCGAGCCCCAGGTGGGCACCGCCGTCGAGGAGCCGACGCCGATGAACTCCAGACCGGCCTGCAGCCCGAGCGCCACCCCGGCGACCAGGGAGATCTGGATGATGATCGGCGCGCGCACCACCACCAGGATGTGCCGCCCGACGATCCGCCAGCCGGGCAGGCCGGAGACGCGGGCGGCGTCCACGTACAGCTCACCGCGCACGTTCAGCACGATGCCGCGCACCAGCCGGTAGAAGCTGGGCGCCGCGAGCACGCCGAGGATGATCATCAGCGCCCACACGGTGGGGCCGAGCACGGCGCGTGCGGCCAGCAGCACGATCATCGCCGGCAACGACATCACCAGGTCCACCACCCAGCTGGCGACGGTGTCGAACGTGCGACCGAGGTAGCCGGCGAGCAGCCCGCCGGGGATACCGAGCACCATCGCCACCGCCAGCGCCAGCAGCGCACCACCGAGGGTGTTCCGGGCACCGTAGAGCAGCCGGGTCCACACGTCCCGGCCGGCGGAGTCCGCACCGAGCAGGTACTCCCCGCCCGGGGGTGCGAACGCGTCCCGCAGGGTAGAGTCGAGCAGGTCGTGGGTGGCCAGGGCGGGGGCGAACACCGTGCCGATCGCGACCGTGAGCAGCACCAGGGTGGAGAAGGCGCCGAGCGGGTTGGTGAGCAGACGCACCAGGTGGGCGCGGCGGCGGGTGGTGGTCGTCGCGGCGGCGGGCGCCGGGGTGGTGACCTGCAGCTCGCTCATGACAGCCTCGCCTTCGGGTTGAGCAGGCCGATGATCAGGTCGACGGCCAGGTTCACCAGCACCACCCCGATGACGGTGACCATCAGCAGGCCCATGATCACCGGGATGTCCCCCTGCACGGTGTACTCCACGGTCAGGCCGCCGATGCCGGGCAGGCCGAAGATGTACTCCACGATCACCGCACCGCCGAGCAGGCCGACGAACTGCAGCCCGATCACCGTGACGGCTGCGGGAGCGGCGTTGCGCAGCACGTGCCGCCACAGGATCCGGGCCGAGGACAGGCTGCGGGTGCGCAGGGTGCGCACGTAGTCCTGGCGGAGCACGTCGATCACCGCCGAGCGGACCTGCTGGGCGGTGCCGGCGACCGCGCTGACCGAGAGCGCCAGCACCGGCAGCGTGATCGTGGACAGCCAGCCGAGCACCGACTCCTCCGGCCGGATGTAGCCGATCGCCGGGAACCAGCCGAGCCGCACGGCGAAGACGATCACCAGCACCAGGGTGACCAGGAACCCCGGCAGGGCGTAGCCGAACACCGCGAAGGCCTGCACGAACCGGTCCACCAGGCCGCCGCGGACGCCGGCCCACAGGCCGAGGGCGAAGGACACCAGCGTGGTCACGATCGTCACCCCGACCACCAGACTGAGGGTGACCGGGATGCGGCTGGCGATCAGGTCACCAACCGGTGCACTGGTGAACCAGGAGCTGCCCAGGTCCCCCTGCACCGCGTGGCTGAGCCAGCTCCAGTACTGCCCGAGCACCGGCCGGTCCAGGCCGAGCTCGGCGTTCTTCGCCGCGACCAGCTCGTCCGGGGCGTTCAGTCCGAGCAGCGAGCGGCCCACGTCCTGGTCCGGCAGGGACAGCAGCACGTAGGTGAGGAAGGAGATGACGAACAGCAGCAGCACACCGGTGGCTGCCCGTCGGGCGACGTATCGGAGCATAGGTCCACTCTCGGCGGGTGGGGCCGGCTACCGAGCGGGCGCCGGCCCCACCCGGCTCAGCTGGTCGGGGCGTAGTTGTAGATCGCCGGCACGGCCAGGCCGACCTGCGGGGTGACCTGGACGCCCTCGACGGTGGCGTGGGCGTACTCCATCCGGAACAGTGGCACGAACCAGGCGAGCTCCACCAGGTGCTCGTTCATCACCTGCGCAGCCTGCGCCGCCTCCTCCTCGGTGCCGGTGCGGATGATCTGCGCCTGCTCCTGGATGACCTCGTCGGTGCTGCCCTGCGGGTTCGAGGTCGGGCTGGGAGCGACCACACCCAGGTAGGTGCTCCAGTCGTTGGCGGACTGGCCACCGTTCATCACCACGCCCGGGAACTCCTGGTCGTAGAAGGTGCGCTGGATGAAGGCGTTCTGGTCCACGTCGACCCACTCCAGCGTGATGCCGATCTCGGCGAGCTGGGAGCGCAGCGCCTCGGCGAGCGCGTCGTTGACCAGCCCGGGCAGCCGGGCGAGCTGGAAGGTGACGTCGGTGTAGCCGGCCTCGGCCATCAGGTCCTGGGCCTTGGCCGGGTCGTAGGCGTAGTAGTCGTCCAGCTCGGGCACGAAGCCGGGCGCGTCCGGGGACCACATCTGGCTGGTGGCGGTGCCACGCCCGTCCAGGATGGCGTCAACCAGGGTCTGCCGGTCGATCGCGTAGTTGATCGCCTGGCGCACCCGCTGGTCGCCGAGGGCCTCCACCTGGGACCCGGACCGGTCGAAGATGGTGAACACCTTCAGGTCGATCTCCTGCGGGGTGAGCGTGATGGAGTCCTCAGCGGCCACCCGGTCCACCGGGCCCTGCAGGGTGGCGGCGTCGACCTGCCCGGTGAGCAGCCCGTTGACGATGGCGTTCTCGTCGTTGAGCACCAGGTAGGTGATCTGCTGGAACGGCAGCTTCTCCCCCCACCAGTCCTCGCGCTGGGTGAACACCCACTTCGAGCCGGTGACGCTGGCGTCCTCGTCGAGCAGGTAGGGACCGGTGCCGTCCGGGGTGACGGCGAACGGGTCCTCCTCGCCGAAGCGGCTGGGGTTCGCGATGAAGCCGTAGGCGTCGGAGAGCGCGTCGACCACGGCCGGGTCCGGGCTCTCGAAGTGCAGCGCGACGGTGTAGTCGTCGATGACTTCCACCGACTCGGTGGTGGCGGCGCGGACGGCCTCGGCACCGCCGGCTTCCTTGAACCGGTCGAGGTTCGCCTTCACCGCCTCGGCGTCCAGGGGCGTGCCGTCGTCGAAGGTGACGTCCTCGCGCAGGGTCAGGGTGAGGGTGGTCCTGGCCTCGTCGTACTCCCAGTCGGTGGCCAGCCATGGGGAGTGGCTGCCGTCCGGGTTGCGGTGGATCAGGGTGTCGTAGACCGCCTGGAAGTAGGGGACCGAGCCGCCGGAGGCGTCGACCGGGTCCATCGAGGGCGGCGGTGTCTGGGTCGCCACCGTGATCGAGTCCTTGGCCTCGCCCGCAGCGGCGGGATCGTCCCCGGGCTCGTCGGTGCCGCCGCCGGAGCTGCATGCCGTCAGCAGCAGCGCAACGGCAGCGGCGACCGCGACGACGCCCCGGGTCTTGCGCACTCGCCTCATCTACGTCACCTCATCGTGTCGGGGTCGGAACGTCACGACCCGTGCTGGTGGGGGTTTCTACCAGTTGGTAGGTTTCCCAGACTGTACCTACCACGCGGTAGGAAACGCAATATGTGCCAGGACACGATGCGGTAACGGCGGCGGGCGGGCGGGTGGCCGGCGGCGGGCGGGTGGCCGGCGGCGGGCGGGTGGCCGGCGGCGGGACTCCCCCACCCGGCCCATCGCCACCGAGGCACTTCTGACACATGGAGGCAGGAAAAGAGCACCTCGGTGTCACAGAAGTACCTCCGTACGGCGGGAGCACGCGGGACCGGGAGCACGCGGGACCGGGAGCGCGCGGGACCGGGAGCACGGGTGCCCACCGCGTGCGGACACACACGGCTGCCCCGCACCTGAGCGCCAGCCACACCGCGCACCGACTGCCGCCCGGGCCCGCCGGAGAATCCCCTGGCCAACCCACCGGGCGCATCGGCGACAATGGACCACGGTGAGTGAGCAGAACCCGCGCAGCAGCACCCGGACCTCCGGGCGACCCGGCGACCGCTCCCCCGGACCGGACCAGCGGGCCACCGGCGATCGCCAGCCGCGCCGCGACCAGGGCAAGGGCCGAGGCCGAGGCAGCTCCCGCCGTCGGCATGCGCGCCGGCACCCCAAGGCGGCGTTCCGGCCGCTGTCCCCCGAGCAGATCGAGGCGCGCAAGGCCGCCCTGCCGCGGATCACCTACCCGCCGCAGCTGCCGGTCTCCGCCCGCGCCGAGGACATCGCCGCCGCGATCCGCGAGCACCAGGTGGTGATCGTGGCCGGCGCCACCGGGTCGGGCAAGACCACCCAGATCCCGAAGATCTGCCTGGAGCTTGGCCGCGGCATCACCGGCACCATCGGGCACACCCAGCCGCGGCGGATCGCGGCCCGCACCGTGGCCGAGCGGCTCAGCGAGGAGCTGGCGGTCGAGCTCGGCGCCGCAGTGGGCTACCAGGTGCGGTTCACCGACCAGGTCTCGCCCACCACCCTGGTGAAGGTGATGACCGACGGCATCCTGCTCGCGGAGATCCAGCGGGACCCGCTGCTGCGCCGCTACGACACGATCATCGTGGACGAGGCGCACGAGCGGTCGCTGAACATCGACTTCCTGATGGGCTACCTGCACCAGCTGCTGCCCCAGCGCCCGGACCTGAAGGTGATCGTCACCTCCGCCACCATCGACTCCGAACGGTTCGCTGCCTACTTCGGCCAGCCGGGCCGGCCGGCACCGGTGATCGAGGTGTCCGGGCGCACCTACCCGGTCGAGGTCCGGTACCGCCCGCTGGTCCCGGATGTCGATGAGGACGACGGCGCCGCCTCCTCTCCCGACCGGTCCACCTCCCGTAGCGCTCCAGCAGGCGAGGAGGACGAGCTGGACCAGCCGACCGGGATCTGCCGGGCGGCCGATGAGCTGATGGCCGCCGGTCCCGGGGACATCCTGGTGTTCTGCTCCGGGGAGCGGGAGATCCGGGACGCCACCGAGGCCCTCGCCAGCCACCTCGGCCCGCGCTACGTGAGCCCCGGAGCGGCGAGAGCCTCGGCGCACGCGGCAGACGCCGTCGAGGTGATCCCGCTGTACGCACGGCTCTCGGCGGCCGAGCAGCACCGGGTGTTCCAACCGCACACCACCCGCCGGATCGTGATCGCCACGAACGTGGCCGAGACCTCGCTCACCGTGCCCGGCATCCGGTACGTGATCGACACCGGCACCGCCCGCATCTCCCGCTACTCCACCCGCACCAAGGTGCAGCGGCTGCCGATCGAGCCGATCAGCCAGGCCAGCGCGAACCAGCGCGCCGGGCGGTGCGGCCGGGTGGCCGACGGCATCTGCATCCGGCTCTACTCCAGAGCCGACTACGAGTCCCGCCCGGAGTTCACCGAACCGGAGATCCTGCGCACCTCGCTCGCCTCGGTGATCCTGCAGATGGCCGCGATCGGGCTGGGCGACGTCGCCAAGTTCGACTTCCTCGACTCCCCCGACTCCCGGGCGATCAAGGACGGGGTCCAGCTGCTCGCCGAGCTCGGCGCGGTGGACGAGCAGAACCGGCTGACCAGGACCGGCCGGGCGCTGGCGCAGCTGCCGATCGACCCGCGGATGGGTCGGATGATCGTGGAGGCCTCCCGGCTGGGCTGCCTGCGCGAGGTGATGATCATCGTGGCCGGGCTGAGCGTGCAGGACGTGCGCGAGCGGCCCGCGGACCATCAGCAGGCCGCCGATGAGAAGCACCGCCGGTTCGCCGACCCCACCTCGGACTTCCTCGCCCTGCTCAACCTGTGGGAGTACCTGGTCGAGAAGCAGCGCGAGCTGTCCGGATCGGCGTTCCGGCGGCTGTGCAAGGCCGAGTACCTGCACTTCCTGCGCATCCGGGAGTGGCAGGACGTGCACACCCAGCTGCGGCAGATGGCCAAGCAGCTGGGCCTGTCCTGGTCGCACCGGGGCGATGCCACCGACCCGGATCGGGTGCACCAGGCGCTGCTGTCCGGGCTGCTGTCCCACCTGGGCTACTGGGACGAACGGCGCCGGGAGTACACCGGTGCCCGCGGGGCGAAGTTCGTGATCTTCCCCGGCTCGCACCTGGCGAAGAAGACCCCGGCGTGGGTGATGGCCGCCGAGCTGGTGGAGACCTCCCGGCTGTTCGCCCGCACGGTGGCGCGGATCCAGCCGGAGTGGGCGGAGCCGTTGGCCGAGCACGTGGTCAAGCGCAGCTATGCCGAGCCGTACTGGTCGGCCAAGCAGGGTGCGGCGATGGTCAAGGAGAAGGTGCTGCTCTACGGGCTGCCGATCGTGGCCGAGCGGCGGGTGCCGTTGGGGCGGATCGATGCCGAGCTGGCCCGGGAGCTGTTCATCTCCCGCGCCCTGGTGGAGGGCGACTGGCGCACCCACCACGCCTTCTTCGCGCAGAACGCCGAGCTGCTCGCCGAGGCGGAGGCGGTGCAGGCCCGCGAGCGCCGTCGGGACCTGGTCATCGACGAGCAGGGCCTGTTCGACTTCTACGACGAGCGCATCCCGGAGCACGTGACCTCGGCCCGACACTTCGACTCCTGGTGGAAGAAGGCCCGCGGCGAGCAGCCGGACCTGCTGTCCTTCACCACCGAGCTGCTGCTGCCCCGGGCCGAGGAGCTGGATCCGGACGCGTTCCCGGACACCTGGCACCAGGGCGACCTCACCCTGCCGCTGACCTACCAGTTCGAACCGGGCACCGAGCTGGACGGGGTGTGCGTGCACATCCCGGTCGCGGTGCTCGCCCAGGTCCGTCCGGACGGGTTCGACTGGATGGTGCCCGGTCTGCTCGGCGAGCTGGCGGTGGCGACGATCCGGGCGCTGCCGAAGCGGTTGCGCACGCACCTGGTGCCGGCCCCGGACACCGCCGCGCAGATCGTCGAGCGGCTGCCGGACTGGTCGCAGGTGGCGCCAGCGGGGGCGCCGGCGTTCCTGGCGGCGTTCGCGGCGGCGGCCCGGGAGCTGCGGGGGGTGGAGGTCACCGCCGAGGACGTGGATGTCGACCGGCTGCCACCGCACCTGCGGATGATCTTCCAGGTGCACGACGAGCGCGGTCAGGTGCTCGGGACGAGCCGGGAGCTGGTCCTGCTGCAGCGCCAGCTCGCCAAGCAGTCCGCCGCCGCGGTGCGGGCTGCCGTGCGTGGGGCGTTGCACGCCGCGGCCGACGACGGCGCAGCCCGGCCGAGCGATCCGCGCGCCCGGGGTAGGGGTCGAGCAGGCGGGCCGGGCTCGGGGCCGGGTGGGTCCGGGGTGGGGCCGGGGGCGAACGGTGCCGGCACTGCTCCGGCCGGGTCGGGCGTGACCGCCCCGGGGCTGGCGGAGGTCGGTGGCCTGACCGGCTGGCCGGACCTGGACCGCATCCCGGCCACGGTGACCTCCACCGGCCCGGGTGGACTGGAGGTCCGCGGCTACCCGGCCCTGGTGGCCGAGGGGGACACCGCCGGCCTGCGGGTCCTCACCGACGCGGCCCGGCAGGCGGTGGAGCACCGGCGCGGGGTGGCCCACCTGCTTCGGTTGCGCCTGGCGCTGCCCACCTCCAGGATCACCTCCCGGTGGAGCGGCACGCAATCGCTGACGCTGGCGGCGAGCCCGTACCGCAGCACCGAGGCGCTGGTGGCGGACCTGCAGGCCGCGGCGGTCGCCAGGCTGACGGCGGGCCGCGACCTGGCGCAGGTGCGCACCGGTGCGGCGTTCGAGGAGCTGGCGACCGCGTTGCGGGACTCCTTCGAGGACGAGGTGCAGCAGGTGGCCGAGCTCGCGGCCACCATCCAGACCCGGTCCCGGGAGCTGGACCAGGCGATCAAGGCGACCACGTCGATGGCGTTGCTGAACGTGCTCACCGACGTGCGCGACCAGCACGCGGCGCTGGTGCACCCCGGGTACCTGACAGACACCCCGCCCGAGCAGCTGGCGCACCTGCCTCGATACCTGAGGGCCGCCGTCCTGCGCCTGGAGAAGGCCGAGGCGAAGGGGCACCGGGACGCCGACCTGGCCTGGAAGATCGGCGAGCTGTCCGACGCCTGGTGGTCGGCGATGCGCAGCGCTGAGCACGACCCGGTGCGCGCTGCCCGGCTGGCCCCGGTGCGCTGGCAGCTGGAGGAGCTGCGGGTGAGCTTCTTCGCCCAGCAGCTGGGCACCCCGGTGACCGTCTCGGAGAAGCGCATCCGCAAGGCCCTCGCTGACGCCTGAGGGTGACCGGGACCCTGGCTGCGGATGGCATGATCGGGGCATGAAGAGCCGACATACGGACATCTGATGGATGGCGAGACCTGGGGCAACATCGGGCTGGTCTTGCTGTTCATCCTGCTCGGCGGGGTGTTCGCGGGCACCGAGTTCGCGCTGGTGTCCCTGCGGGAGAGCCAGATCCGCCGGTTGCACGAACGTGGTCCGCGCGGGCGGCGGGTGGCGTCGGTGGCCCGGGATCCGAACCGGTTCCTGTCCGCGGTGCAGATCGGGGTGACGGTCGCCGGGTTCTTCTCCGCGGCCTACGGCGCCTCCACGATCGCCCCGGACTTCGCCCCGTTCCTGGTGGACCTCGGCCTGCCCGAGGCCGCCGCCGCGACCACGGCGCTGATCGTGCTCACCCTGCTGATCGCCTACGCCTCGCTGGTGCTCGGCGAGCTGGTGCCGAAACGGCTGGCGCTGCAGCGGTCGGAGCAGTTCGCCCTGGCGGTGGCGCCCCCGCTGGACCGGTTCGCCACCGTGATGCGGCCGGTGATCTGGCTGCTCTCCCGGTCCACGAACGCGGTGGTGCGTGTCCTCGGCGGGGACCCGTCGGCCCGCAGCGAGGAGCTCTCCGAGGAGGAGCTGCGGGACATCGTCATCGCGCACGAGGGGCTGCCAGAGGGTGAGCGGCAGCTGCTCACGGACGTGTTCCGCGCCTCGGACCGGTCCGTGGCCGAGGCGATGCGCCCCCGTGGCGAGGTGGCCTTCCTGCACGGCGCACTGTCGCTGGCCGAGGCGGCCGAAGAGATCCGGGCGCACCCGTACTCCCGCTACCCGGTCACCGGGGCAGACTTCGACGAGGTGCTCGGCTTCGTGCACGTGCGCGACGTGCTGCAGCCACCGGCGGACACCCCGAACACTGCCACCGTGGCAGACCTGGTGCGGCGGATCGTGCACCTGCCGTCGACGAACCCGCTGCTCACCTGCCTGTCGGCGATGCAACGGTCGCACACCCAGCTCGCCGTGGTGGTGGACGAGTACGGCGGCACCGACGGCATCATCACGATGGAGGACGTGCTGGAGGAGATCGTCGGGGACATCCGGGACGAGTACGACCCGCAGGAACCGAGCCGGGCGGCGGACACCTACGACGCGGGCCTGACCATCGAGGAGTTCGCCGCGGCCAGCGGCGTCCCGTTGCAGGACGGTCCCTACGAGACGGTGGCCGGCTACCTGCTGAGCGCGCTCGGTCGCCTGGCGCAGGTGGGCGACCGGGTGGCGGTCGGCAGCCGCTCCCTGGAGGTGGTGGCCGTCGGCGGCCGGCGGATCCGGCTGGTGCGGGTGCTCGAGGCGGACGGCCAGGACAGCACGGACAGAACGGACGGCACGGACAGATCGGACGGCCGCGATGACCCGGAGCACCGCCCCGGCACGGGCGATGCCGACGATCCCGGGGATGTTCCCAGGTAGCACCCAGCCTCCCTGCGGGTTCGGTCCCTAGGTTCCCAGCCATGGACACCGAGCTGAACCGCTACCTCCGCACCGCCGTACCGTTCCAGACCAGCCCCTCGTACGAGGGTCGCCCGCTGCCGCACCCGGAGGAGGAGGTGGCCGACCAAGGGCTCGCGTTCGACGTGGTGACCGTGCTCACCCGGCGGAACCTGTTCGGGCTGCTCGGCGCCGGGGCCGCGGGCCTGACGCTGGCGGCCTGCAGCACCGGTGCCTCCGGCAGCACCGGCACGTCGACCGCAGCCAGCGGCCTGGCCGAGATCCCGGACGAGACCGCCGGCCCCTACCCGGGCGACGGGTCGAACGGCCCGGACGTGCTTGAGCAGAGCGGGATCGTGCGCAGCGACATCACCACCAGCTTCGGTGAGGCCAGCGGGGTGGCCGAGGGCGTGCCGATGACCCTGGACCTGACGATCCTCGACCTGGCCGGCGGCGGCGTGCCGTTCGCCGGGGTGGCGGTGTACGTGTGGCACTGCACCCGGGAGGGGCAGTACTCGCTGTACTCCGAGGGCGTCACCGAGGAGAACTACCTGCGCGGCGTGCAGGTGGCCGACGAGGACGGCGTGGTGAGCTTCACCAGCATCTTCCCGGCCTGCTACTCCGGCCGGTGGCCGCACATCCACTTCGAGGTCTACTCCGGCGAGGAGGCGATCACCGAGTCCACGGATGCGATCGCCACGTCCCAGGTGGCCCTGCCGGAGGAGGTGTGCGCCCAGGTGTACGCCACCGAGGGGTACGAGCAGTCGGTCACCAACCTCGCCCAGGTCACCCTCACCTCGGACAACGTGTTCGGGGACGACGGCGGAGCCTCCCAGCTCGCGACCGTCACCGGGGACCTGGACTCGGGTCTGGCGGTCTCGCTCACCGTGGGGGTGGACACCACCACCGAGCCGACCGGCGGGTCGGCACCCGCCGATGGGGGTGGGCAGGGTGGCCCTGGGGGCGGGCAGCCACCGGCCGGTGAGCCGCCGTCGGGCGAGATGCCCAGTGGTGAGCCACCGTCGGGCGAGGCGCCCGGGACCTAGAGAACCTCGCCGCAGGCAGCCAGGCCGAGCACCAGGGCTCCGACTCACACCTGCCGCACACGTCGCGAACGGAGCACCAGCAGGAGTCCACCGACGAGGAATACCGCCCCGAACAGCACCAACGAGCTGACGGAGCCGCCCGTCCCAGGTAGCTCCGGCCGGTCAGTGGTCGGTGCTCCCGCGACGTCCTGTGGACGATCCTGGACGGGCTCGGTCGAGGGCCCTGGATCGTCGGGCACGTCCGGATCTGCGGAGCCGGCGGGAACGTCGGCGGGGCCGGGATCCACCGGGTCCACCGGGTCCACCGGGTCCACCGGGTCCACCGGGTCCACCGGGTCCACTGGGTCCACCGGATCCACCGGATCGACAGGGTCCACCGGGTCCACCGGGTCCACCGGATCGACAGGGTCCACCGGATCCACTGGATCGACAGGGTCGACCGCGGCTGGCGTCACCGTGATGGTCACCGTCGCCCGGGCAGTTGCTCCCGACGCATCGGAGACCTGGTAGATGAAGGTGTCGACGCCGTCGAAACCGTCGTCCGGTGTGTAGGTCCACACCGATCCCGTTCCCTCGGCGGACCCGTGTACCGGTCCGCTGCCGGGCACCACCGAGTACTCCATCGCATCAGCGTCGGCATCGGCCCCCGCGAGGGTCACCTCGACGGACACCCCCGCCTCGGTGACGTAGGCGACGTCGGTGGCGGTGGGCGGGGTGTTCTCCGCTGGCACGTCCTCGGCGAAGCTGAAGTCCTGCACGCTCTCCTGCCCCACAGTCACCGTGACCTCGGCCTCTTCCCGGTCGCCTGCGTGCAACGCGGTGATCGTCCAGGTGGTCGTCTCGGCATCTGCCGAACCGGGCACATCGGCGAGCACGTACGTGCCGTCATCCTCGGTGGTGGCGCCGCCGCCGTACTCGCTGCCGATGAACACGTCGGCCAGCGGTTGGCCGTCGTTACCGGTGACCGTCCCGGTGATCGTGGCCGTGCCGGTAGGCGGAGTGCCGAAGTCGAGCTGGATGTCGGCGTCGCAGAACACCGTGATCTCGCGCGTCCGATCGTGGTAGCCGTCCTTGGCCGCGATGACATCGACGCGGTTGGCTGCGTTGTCCGTGCCGACCGGGACGTCCTCGAGCAGGAACGCGCCATTCTCACCGGTCACGTCGGATATGGTGCCGGCCCGGACGGTCGCCCCGGCCAGGGGCAGCCCGGTGCCCGCGTCGAAGACGGTGCCGCGAATGGTCCCGCCCGGGCAGCTGGGCAGCAGGTCGATCTCGGTCTCGACGGCGGTACGCTCACCATCGATCAGGACCGGCACCGTGCTGCGCCAGTAGACCGGCGGCTCGAACGGCCCGCCCTCCCCGGGAACATACGCCGTCACCTCTCGAGTGAGCGGAATGTTCTGGTCGCCGGGTGCGACCCCTTCCAGGCGGAAGCGCCCTTGTGCGTCGCTGGAGGTCTGCACGTCCCTGCTCCAGACGAGGGCATCGGGCACCGGCTCCCCGGTATACACGTCCCGGATCACGCCGCTGACCACGCTGTAGTGGATCGGTACCAGCGCCCGGTCCGCGGTGATGGTCTCCTCTGGGCGCAGCTCGATCCCCGTCATGCTGGTGTAGTGCCCGTCCGCACTGACGACCAGCCGGAGCGGCCGGTTCTCGGCCGCCCCCACCGACGTGGCACGGTCGACGAACACGTCGGTGAACGCGAAGCGGCCGTCGGCATCGGTGCGCATACTGGCGATGGCGCGGTTCCGGGTATCTCGCAGCTGCACCATGGCGTTACCGAGCAGCGCGCCGGTCTCGGTATCGGTCGCGGTCCCGTCCACTCCACCGTAGAAGGGGAACTCCGGCTCGGGTTCCGCCGCACGGTGCAGGACCAGGGTGAGGTCTTCGCTGGTCTGCCCGCAGTGCTCGATCGTCATGGTCCCGCTGCCGCTGCTGGACTCGGTCCAGTCCTCGGGTGAGTCCGCCCGTACGGAGTAGGTCTCGGGTTCGTTGTACTCGTCCAACAGGGTGGGCGCGTCGAACTGGAACGTCCCGTCAGTCCCCGAGGTCACGGAGTGCTGCACCTGCCGGTAGCTGACCCCATCTGCCTCCCAGCCGTGGGTCACGACGGTGGCCCCGGCCACGGGGACACCGTGCTGGTCCACCACCAGACCACCGCCCAGAGTGCCGGTGCACTGCGGCAACAGTGCGATGGCGCCGAGGTCGACCGGCCCTGCGGTGCTCACCCTCGGGCGCAGCCACTCGGTCCAATATCCCGGCTCGGACACTCGGACGTTCAGACGGACGTCGTCGTCGTCACCGTTGGTATAGGCCGCCGGGTCGAGGCTGAACGTGCCGTCGGCCGCTGCCGTGGTGGATAGCCACATGTCTCGTCCGTCCGCCTGCACCTCCCACGCCAGGTGTGCCTCCAGCGGCTGGTCGGTGACCAGCGGTGTGTCGCCGTCCAGGGGGTTCGGGGCGCCGACCACCACGCGGCCGTGCGCGGTGAGCTCGGTGTACTCATCGAGCGCGACGTCCGCGACGGCGTCCGTGCCGCACTCGACGCGGTGGGTGACCGCCGCCGGGACATGGCCGTCCGCCGTCACGGTGAGCCGGGCGGTGTCGACCGAGTAGCCGGCCGAGAACGTGTACGGCAGGGAGTACTGCCCGTCGTCGTCGGTGCTCACCGCATTCGCCCAGCGCCACCCCGGGTCCACGATGGCGCCGGCGATCGGGGCGCCGTCGGCGTCGGTCACGGTTCCGGACACGGTGATCGTGCACTCCGGGATGAGGGCGAACTGGGTGCTCACGGTGACGGTCGCGGTCTCGCGCAGCGGGCCGTACTCGCCGACGACGGTCAGCGGGTAGCTGCCTTCCGGGGCGTCGGCCGCCGGTGTGACGGAGAGCCTGGTGCCGTCGCTGAAGGTGTCGACAGTCCACCCTTCGGGAGCGCCCTCGATCGTGTACTCGATGTCGTCGACGTTCTCGAAGTCGCCGGTGCTGGCCACGTCGATATAGGCGAACGCACGCTCTCCCGGGTTGGTGACGATGGTGTCCGGCTGGACGGTGAGCGTGAAGCCGGTCGCGGCGCCGAAGGTGACCGTGCTCGTCGCGCTCGCCTGGCCGCCGTCACCGTCGTCGAGCTGCACTGCCACCGGATAGGGGTGGTCGAGGGTGCAGCTTCCCCCGCAGATCAGGTTGGCCGCGTCCTCGGCGGACAGCCGCACCCACCCACCGGTGGCCTCGTCGAAGGTGCCGTCGGCGTCCAGGTCCCAGCTGTAGCCGCCGTACATCGTGCCCTCGTCCGGGTCCGCACCCTCGGCGGAGAGGGTCACCTCGGCTCCGACCGGTGCCACGACCGGGCCATCGATCGTGACCGTCGGCGGGCGGTTCTGCCCCGGACCCACCTCAAGTGTCACCTCGGCGATAGAGGTCAGCGAGGAGGCCGGGGCGACCGGGGCTCCGACCTCTAGATCCAGCCGTCCCGGCTCCGGTGCAGTGACCTCGGTCGATCCGTCCGCGGGCACCTGGACCGCTGGGACGTCGTCCCGCGGGGCGCCGACAGCGGCGGCGACGGGGGTACCGTCGAGGGCCCGGGACCGGTTGGTCACGGTGAACGGCGCACGGGCCGTCGGGGTGTCGTCGCTGATCGTGGCGGCCGCGACGTAAGCTGGCGCGGGGCCTTCCGGCTCGTCACCGGGAGCCATCGGGTGGTGGCCGATCGCCCTGGCGGCGGCCGGAGCTGGCGCCGAGCCCGACGTGTGGGCGAAGCCTCCGGGCGTACCGCCGGAGGGCTGGCCGCTGGCACCAGTCGCCGCGGCATCCTCACCGCGGTTGCCGACCCAGGTGGCGCGGATGACGGCGGCACTGTCGATGCCTCCGTCGCCGTCGGTGTCCGTCTGGGCGAGGAACGCGACCATGTGGTCGTCGACATGGTCGGCGTCGGACTGACGGGCGAGCGAGTCCCAGACGGATACCTCGAGAACCCGGGCTCCGTCGATCTCGATGCCCTCCTGGATCACCGGGACGGGCGTACCGGTGACCACCCGGAACCCATCGTCCTCGTCCGCGACGAAGTCCGCCCGGAGCACCCACAACCCACCGGCACCGGAGAACCCGTAGCCCGCGGCGTTCGGCGTGGCCCGGAACGCCAGGAGCACATAGTCGCCGACGGGGCCACTGGGACCACCGGGCACATGCACCACTCCGGGTGTGTTGCTCTCCTCGCCCAGTGGAAGGGTCTCGAAGTAGCGGTCCGTGCCGTCCGGGCCGGCGCCGAGCTCGTCATTGGGGCCGCCACCGGCGACCAATTGCGGGGACGTGTAGTGGCCCGGACCCATGCGCATCGACAACCAGAGCCCCTCGTGGTCCGATCCGCGCTCGCCGACGAACGCGACGGCTTCGCCGTCGTCGGAGATTCCTGGCTGGCCGGTACCTCGCCATCCGTTGGGGTCGTGCCCTTCGTGCGTCGGTGGGACTGTCGACTCCGCCAGGACCACTTGGCCCGTTGCCTGCGTGGACTGTCCGACCAGCACCAATGAGATGTATGCGCCGCGCTCCCAGAGCGGATTGCAGTCGCCGATGCACGGCGTCTCGACGAAGCTGAGGGCTCGCACCGCCGACGTGCCGTCGTCTGCCAGTCGCGGCTGGAATCCCGCGCCGGTCAGGCCATGCGTGACCACCCCTGCGGCGTCCACAGTGCCAAGGGCGTCGATCTCACCCTCCTCGTCATTCAGCAGCCCGGAGAACAGCACCTCGCCGTCATTGTTGATCGTCGCGGAGTGCAACAGACCGAACTGGGCATCAGAGAAGGAACCATCTACCAGGCGGACTGGCGCATCGGGAGCCGCACTGCGCAGGCGGTAGATCCATCCGGTCCACGGTGGCTGATCGTAGGCGTTGAACACAGAGACGACCTCGCCGATGTTGTTCACCTGGACCGGACTCTCCAGGAAGCTGCCCGTCGGCACGGACGTGCCGGTCAGCTCCCGGGCGGTGCTGGGCTGATGTGGACGGGCGCTGTCGTCCGCGAGGAAGACCATGGTGTGGTCTGCTTCGGCGGTGCGTCCGGCGTAGGCGACTCCGCCCAGGTCGTTGATGGACGGGCCGAAGGGGAGGCAGTCCCAACAGGAACTCTCGCGGAGCGAGGCGTACCCGCTGCCGGACGTCTCTTCGGCGAGCACGGTGTACTCATACGCCTCGGTCACGGTCAGCGTCGCTTCGGCTGTGCGGCTCGCGCCGGCCGGACCGGGGATCTGCACAGTGGCGAACACCTCGAACGTGCCGGTGTCGGTACCCACCTGCAGGGTGGTGGTCGCCACGCCGTCCTCCCCGGTCTGCACGGCCTGGGCAGCGAGCTGCGGCCCGGTCGCCGAGGTGGGAATCACGCCGAGTGTGACCGTGGTGTCCGGCAGCGGCTCACCGCTGTCGGTCACGGTGGCGACGACGTCGACCGGAGCGCTGTCCGGGCGCACCTGCGTCCGGGACAGGGTAAGGCTCAGCTGGGTGCCGCTGTCCAGTCGCAGGTCTTCGCCGGGCCGCACGGTGATCGGTGTGGCGGTGAGGGCAATCGGTTCGCTCTCCCCTGCCGGGACCGCCTCGACGGTGACCGGCTCGCCGGCGGGGATGGTGAAGATCGCCGGGCCGTCGCCCCAGTTCGCGGTGCGCGTGCTCAGCACCTCGCCGTCGGCGCTCACCGTGAGTGCCACGTCTCCGGTGAACGCGTCCAGGTGCACGGTCAGGTCACCGGAGGTCATCAGGTCGGCGAGGTCGCCGGAGGCGAAGCCCTCGGCGTGCGGGGCGTTCTCGTCGAACTGGCTGGCGAAGAACTCCAGGTCGGTGAGCTCGGCGGCGGCAGCCGGGTCCGGGCTGACCGAACCGTCAGCCTGGATTCCGACCGGGGCGGTGGCGGTGATGGAGACCTGGCCGTCACCGTTCAGGTCGAACCGGTTCCAGACCGTCTCCGAGGGGCACCACTGGTCCGCTGCGGCCGGCTCGCGGCTGATGCAGCCATCGCCGTTCAGGTCGAACTTCGGGTGCTCGGCATCACCGTCGAGCCCCACCTCGGCCGGGCAGCCGGGCTCCGGCTCGATATCGCAGCCGAGCAGCCAGGCATCCCGGAACCGGCGGAAGTCCCGCATGTCCACGTGCCCGTCCGGCTCCGTCATCTGTCCCTCGACGGTGGACAGCTCGCGATCCACCGAGTCGATCATGCCGTCGCTGGTGTAGGTCACCCGGCGGTTACCGTCGGCCGAGGGGTCACTGAGGTCCGCGAGCGCGTGCGCGGCACCGGGCAGCGCGGTCAGCGCTCGGTAGGCGTCCACGCGCGGGGCGGCACCATCGGTGGTGTCCGCCACGGACCAGGTCAGCAGGTGCTCGCGCAGCGCGGTGCCGTTGAGGTCGGGGTCCCACGCGGTCAGCAGCCCCGCCACCCCGGCGACGAACGGGCTCGCCTGCGAGGTGCCGTTCATGAAGCAGTAGGAGTCGCGGTTGTTCGTGCAGTTCACCCCGGTCGTTCCGCCCGAGCTCTCCGTGGACACGATCAGGCCGGGGCCGGACAGGTCGCCGCCGATGTTGGAGAACGTGCTGCGGATCGTGGAGGGAAGCAGCTGGCCGCCCGAGCCGCCCCCCTCGTAGCCGCCGATGGACTCGACCATCACGATCGGGTTCGGCCCCACCGAGTCGTCCCAGTGCGCGCCGGCCCAGGCCCCGGCCGACATCGCCTGGGTGGGCAACGGCTCCCGCTCGGGGATCGTGCAGCTGACCAGCTCGGCGCAGAGGGCGGCGGAATGGTTTCCGGTCGAGAAGAAGATCAGCGGCGTCTGCGCGAGCTCGGTCACATAGGGCTCGAGAACCGAGCGCATCATCGTGCCCCACTGGGCGGTCTCTTCCAGCCAGTCGTCGTCGTTGCTCGGCAGGCAGACCAGATCACCGGAGCCGTCATCGTCGGTGCCCGGCCCGCAGTTCGCTGTGTCGTGCTCCTCGAGCCAGGTCTGGGCATCGAACCCGATCGCCTGGGAGAGGTTCACCGCGTGCACGTCCGCCAGGCGTCCGGCGGCGATCTCCTCGTACAACAGCGCGAGCGGCTCCATCCCGGACAGACCGCGGCGGTTGATCGCCGTCACGCTGCTGAACGGGTCCACGCCCGCCACCCCGTGGGCTTCACCGGTGTCCTCAGCGGGTGCGTCGTGGTCGGCGGCGATGATGCCGACCACGTGGTTGCCGTGATCGCTCGGTGCACCGCTGGAGCAACGCTGGTCCGGCGGCATGCCGGGGATCGCCGACCGGATCGGCTGGCACAGCCGGAGGACCTCCATCCGGGACAGGTCGACGTGCTCTTCGAACCCGGTGTCGATCACCACCGTCCTCCCGGGGGACTGCTCCCGCCGTTCGACGGCCTCGGTGATGTTCCAGGCCGCCGGTACCCGGCTGATCTCCCAGCCCCAGTTCGTGCCGTCCCCCTGGGCGGCCACCGCCGGTGGCTCCCACGTCCAGCTCTGCTCCTCGGCGATGTCCGAGGGGGCAGGCAGCGCCCCGCTCTCGAACTCGAGGTCGTGCGCAGCGGCCAGCACCACCGGAGACTGGCGCAGCCGCTCCAGGCCGCGGTCCAGCGCGCGGAAGTCCGACTGCGGCTCGGTCAGCCGGACCAGCAGGACGCCGTAGTCGGCCAGCCCGCCGACGATCGAGCTGTCCCCGTAACCGAACGCTCCCCAGAGCGCATCCTGGACCTCGTCGACCGTTGCCTCGGGGTCGATCTGGATCAACGCCCGGGAAGGTGAGGCGGTGATCGCCAGCGTCTCGTGCGTCGTCAGGTCCGGTGCTGGCGGAAGCCCGATGTCCGGGATCGCCTCGATCGCCGGCAGCTCACCGTCCTCTGGCCAGGCGAAACCGACCTGCACCAGGCCGCCACCGACCTCGGAGGTCCACACGTAGCCGCCGGCAACAGCAAGACTCGCGTGGTACGAACCGCCATCGGGGATCTCGCCGGAGTCGAGCACGCCATCGGCCGAGGTGACGTGCAAGGTCTGACCGGAACGGTTCAGCCAGTGCACCGTGGAGTCAGCGGCGACGAACACGTGCTCCCGGTCCGGGCCGTCGGCCGTGATGGTCACGGTGTCTGCGGGTCCCAGCGCCGCTGTGGTAGCCGGCTCCAGGCTCGGTGGCGGGATCTCGGCAACCGCGGGGGCCGGTGGGAGGAGGACTATCGCGAGTGCGGCGGTCAGCAGGGCGGCCAGGGCGCCCCGCTGCCACCGTGGATCTGTTCGGGGCGCGCGCACCACCGGATCTCAGCAGGTACCGCTCACACGGCGCTCACACGGCGCCGTCCACAGGCCGCCCGCACGCTGTCCCGGGTGGGTGCTAGCGTCCCGGTAGGCGGCAGAGAGGGGCGCGAGGATGGAGCTGACCAGGGCGCGGGAGCTCGCCCGCAGGTTGATGGACACCCACGGGTTGCACGAGTGGACGTTCCGGTTCGATTCCGCGAAGCGGCGGGCCGGGCTGTGCCGCTACGACATCCGGGTGATCAGCCTGAGCAGACACCTGACCGCGCTGTACTCCGCTGCCGAGGTCACCGAGACGGTGCTGCACGAGATCGCGCACGCGCTCGCCGGGCCGAAAGCGGGGCACGGACCGACGTGGCGGCGGATCGCCCGGGAGATCGGTGCCACCGGGCAGCGGTGCGTGGCCGCGGACGCGCCCACGGTGCCGGCCCCGTGGGAGGGCCGGTGCCCGGCCGGGCACGTGCACCAGCGGTTCAAGCGCCCCACCCGGCCGATGTCCTGCAGCCGCTGCCGGCCGGGTTTCTCCGTGGACCATCTGGTGCACTGGCGGTTCCACGGCCAGGAGGTGGACCTGGGACCGCGCTACCGCGCCGAGCTGGCGGCTGCCCTGGCCCGGCACCGGCGACGGATGCTCGCGGTCTGAGCCGACCGCTCACCGCTCGGGTGGCGTGCCTCCAGGCGGAGGCTGCTGCTGGGACTGCTGCGGCGGCGCCCCGGGCGGGAGCGGGTTACCGGGGGGCGGCTGCTGACCATATGGCTGTTGGTACGCACCAGGCTGCTGCCCACCGGGAGGCACCTGCTGCTGGGTCCACGGGTCGGGGCGGTTCCTCGAGTCCTGCCGGGAGAGCGTCACCAGCAGCACGACCACACCGGCCACCACGAGGCCCATGCAGACGATGGCGACCAGCACCGTCACTCCGGCGAACACGCCCACCTCCTGCTCCGATCTCTCGCCACGTCAGTCTATGGCTGCCCTCGACGGCATGCCTACCATGGCAGCAGAGGCGAGCGACCATGGTGCACCGATTCTCCCGAGCAGACCGGGCCGAGCACGCGGCCCGGCTCGAACGTGCGGGTGCGGCCATGGCTGCCGTGCCACGGGAGGGCTTCCTGCCGGAACGGTGGCGCGGCGAGGCGCACCTGGACCAGCCGATCGAGCTGGTCGCCGGGCAGACCTGCTCCCAGCCGACCACTGTGCGGGCGATGCTCGCGCTGCTGGACCCCCAGCCCGGCGACGCGGTGCTGGACGTGGGCAGCGGCTCCGGGTGGACCACCGCGCTGCTTGCCTACCTGGTCGGCGCCACCGGCACCGTGCACGGGGTGGAGCTGCGCGAGGACCTGGCTACCTGGGGCGGGCAGAACGTGGCCGACGCCGGGATGCCCTGGGCGCGGGTGCACCGGGCCGAACCGGGCGTGCTCGGCTGGCCGGAGGCGGCGCCCTACCAGCGCATCCTGGTCTCCGCGGAGGCTACCGAGGTGCCCGACGAGCTCACCGGCCAGCTGGCCGAGGGCGGCCGGATGGTGCTGCCGGTGCGCGGCACCATGACCGTGGTGGAGCGCCACGACGGCGCGGGGGAGGTGGTCGGCACCGCCGGCAGCTACCGCTTCGTCCCGCTCCGCTGACCCACAGGCAGGAATTGCTCGTCATTCTGGTGCCTCTGCGTGACCATTCCGACGAGCAATTTCGGCCGGAGGGGAGGGTAGCGTGGGCGGGTGATCTCGCGCTTCCAGGTGGTGCCCGCCGCGTACGTGCTGTGCTGCCGGGACGGCGCCTCCGGCACCGAGGTGCTGCTGCAGCTGCGGGTGAACACCGGCTACCGGGACGGGCACTGGGCCTGCGCAGCCGCCGGGCACGTGGAGGCCGGGGAGTCGGTGCTCGCCGCCGCGGTCCGGGAGGCCGCCGAGGAGCTGGGCATCACCATCGCGCCCGCCGACCTGGTCCCGCTCACCGCGATGCACCGCACCCACGGCAACGGCCGGCCGATCGACGAGCGCGCCGACTTCTTCTTTACCTGCCACACCTGGTCCGGCACCCCGCGCACGATGGAGCCGGACAAGTCCGCCGGGCTCGGCTGGTACCCGCTGACGGCGCTGCCCGAACCGGTGGTGCCGCACGAGCGGGCCGTGCTCGCGGCGCTCCGCGACGGGCAGGTGCCGCCGATCCTCACCCACGGCTTCTGACCCCACGCGCCACACAGCGTCAATAGAACCCGGTCACCGGTGCCCGATCTTTAGTGACTT
>CAZMDO010000004.1:0-40102 GCA_964564445.1 uncultured Ruaniaceae bacterium
AGGTCGGCCCAGGAGAGGGGCGGGCCGGTGTTGGTGAGGTTGTAGGTGCCGTAGGGGGCGTGGGTGGTCAGGAGGTGGTGGATGCCTGCGGCCAGGTCGGTGGTGAAGGTGGGGCGGCCGATCTGGTCGTTGACCACGCGGGGGTTGGTGCCGCGGGCGGCGAGGGTGGCCATGGTGGCCACGAAGTTGTTCCCGTCCCCGACCACCCAGGAGGTGCGGATCAGGTAGTGGCGGGGGGTGGTGGTCACGGCGGCGTCGCCGGCGGCCTTGGACTGGCCGTAGGTGCTGGTCGGGCTGGGTGGGTCGTCCTCGGTGTAGGGGTCGGGTTTGGTGCCGTCGTAGACGTAGTCGGTGGAGATGTGCACGAGGGTGAGGTGGTGGGTGGTGGCGATACCGGCGAGGGTGGCTACCGCGGTGGCGTTGATGGCCCAGGCTGCCCGGCGGCCCTCGGGGGTCTGGGCGGCGTCCACGGCCGTGTAGGCGGCGGCGTTGATGATGGTGTGGTAGTCGCCCCAAGGGCGGGCGGTGGGCAGGTGGGGGTCGGTCAGGTCCAGCTCGGTGCGGGTGGTGTACTCCAGGTGAGCGGCATCCCCGAGCTCCTGGCGCAGGGCGCGGCCGAGCTGGCCGTCGGCACCGAGGATGAGGATCTTGCGGGGCGGCACCGGGGTGATCTGGTCCAGGCGGGGATGGGCCCGGTCCTTGGTCGAGAGCTGGGCCTGGGCCAGGGGGATGGGCCAGTCGATGCCGAGGGTCTCATCGGCCAGGTTCAGGCAGGTGTAGGTGGCCGCGGGGGACCAGTGGTCGGTGACCAGGTAGGTGTAGGCGGTGCCGGGCTGGAGGGTCTGGAAGGCGTTGCCGACCCCGCGGGGGACGAACACGGCCCGGGAGGGGTCCAGCTCGGCGGTCACCACCCGGCCGAACCCGGGACCTTCCCGCAGGTCCACCCAGGCGCCGAAGACGCGCCCGGTGGCCAGGGAGACCCACTTGTCCCACGGTTCGGCGTGGATGCCGCGGGTGGTGCCGGCGCGGTCGTTGAAGGAGATGTTCTGCTGCACCGGGGTGAAGTCGGCCAGCCCGGCGGCGCTCATCGCCTGGCGCTGCCAGTTCTCCTTGAACCAGCCGCGGGCGTCCCCGTGCACGGTCAGGTCGGCCAGCACCAGCCCCTCGATCGGTGTGGGGGTGAGGGTGAAGGGCTTGTCGAACACGCTCACTGCCCCTTGCTGGCGTAGAAGGCCTCGGTGGCCTCCTTCGCCGGACGCCACCAGTCCTGGTGCGCCCGGTACCAGGCGATCGTGTCGGCCAACCCGGCCTCGAAGTCGCCATAGGCGGGCTCCCAGCCCAGCTCGGTGCGGATCTTGGTGGCATCGATGGCATACCGCCGGTCGTGCCCGGCCCGGTCGGCCACCAGGTCATAGGCATCCACAGGTTGGCCCATCAGGGTCAGGATCAGCTCCACCACGGACCTGTTGTCCTTCTGCCCGTCCGCACCGATGAGGTACGTGTGCCCGATCCGGCCCCGCTCCAGGATCGCCAGCACCGCCGAGGAATGATCCTCGGTATGGATCCAGTCGCGCACGTTCGCCCCCGCCCCGTACAGCTTGGGCCGGATCCCGCAGAGCACGTTCGTGATCTGGCGCGGGATGAACTTCTCCACGTGCTGGTAGGGACCGTAGTTGTTCGAGCAGTTCGAGATCGTGGCCGCCACACCGAAGGAACGCACCCACGCCCGCACCAGCATGTCACTACCGGCCTTGGTCGCCGAGTACGGCGAGGACGGGTTGTACGGGGTCTCCTCGGTGAACCGCTCCGACCCGGTCAACGGCAGGTCCCCATAGACCTCATCGGTGGAGACATGGTGGAACCGCACCCCACGAGCCCGCACCGCCTCCAGCAACACATACGTACCCACCACGTTCGACTCCAGGAACGGGCGCGGATCGGCCAAGGAGTTGTCGTTGTGGGACTCGGCAGCAAAATGCACCACCGCATCCACACCCCCCACCAGCTCACCGACCAACGCCGCATCGGTGATGGACCCGTGCACGAACACCACACTGTCCTCGCCCAGACCCGCCAACGAGTCCCGGTTACCCGCATACGTCAACGCATCCAGCACCACCACCCGATGCCCCGCCCCGATCGCATACCGCACGAAGTTCGACCCGATGAACCCCGCACCACCGGTCACCAGCAACCGCATCAACCCACACCCCGCTCCAACAGAGCCAACAAGTACGCCCCATACCCCGACTTGGCCAACGGCTCAGCCCGGACCCGCAGCTCCTCATCAGTAAGGAACCCCTGCCGCCAGGCCACCTCCTCCGGCGCCCCGATCTTCAACCCCGTCCGCCGCTCCATCGTGCGCACGAAATCAGCAGCATCACTCATCTGCTCGAACGTGCCGGTGTCCAACCACGCCGTCCCCCGCGGCAACACCTCCACCGCCAACCGCCCCCGATCCAGATAATGCCGGTTCACATCGGTGATCTCGTACTCCCCCCGCGCACTCGGGGACAACCCCCGAGCAATCTCCACCACCTCGTTGTCATAGAAGTACAACCCCGGCACCGCATAGTTCGACCGCGGCCGCACCGGCTTCTCCTCCAACGACACCGCCCGACCCTCCCCATCGAACGCCACCACCCCATAAGAGCCAGGATCAGCCACCCAGTACGCAAACACCGCCCCACCCTCAACCCCAGCAAACCTCCGCAGCTGCGTACCCAGACCGGGCCCATAGAGCAAGTTGTCCCCCAGCACCAACGCCACCCGATCACCCCCGATGAAATCCGCACCGATCGTGAACGCCTGCGCCAAACCATCCGGAGACGGCTGCACAGCAAACGACAACGACACCCCGAACTGCGACCCATCCCCCAACAACCGCTCGAACGAAGGCGCATCATGCGGCGTCGTGATCACCAGAATGTCCCGAATACCCGCCAACATCAACGTCGACAACGGGTAATACACCATCGGCTTGTCATACACCGGCACCAGCTGCTTAGAGATCCCCATCGTGATCGGATGCAACCGCGTCCCCGACCCACCAGCCAAAATGATGCCCTTCACAGACAACCCCTCCTCGGGTCGGTGCGGTCGCGGGCGGGCGGTGCGTTTCGGGGCGTCGGGGCGCCCGGAGCGCTGACGCCGGTTCGTCCGCGGCGTTGGTCAGTAGGATACGGGCTTTCGCGTCGCAGGTCTGGTCGACGGCGGAGCGACGGTGGCTGTTCGCCGCTTCTGTGTCGCTCCGATCGCCTAGTCTGACCGCGAGGGCGTGCTCACGCCGCCCGGACGAGAGGAAGAGCTCTTGGGTGGGAGTTCGGTGGCACACCGGCGCAGTGCGGTCTCGCGTGTGCTGGTGGCGGTCGCGCGGGGGGAGGCGCCGGTGCTGGATGCGTCGGTGCGGGCCGATCCCACCGAGCTGGTGGACGCGCTCCGATATCACCGGCTGGCACCGCTGGCGCACACGCTGCTGCGAGATGCCGGTGATGGGCTGGCGGAGGTGCTCCGTCCCGACCGTGATGCCGCGGTGGCGTTGCACCTGCACGCCACCACGTTGCTGGGTCACGTGGGGGAGATTCTCGACGGCGTCCCCTGGGTGGTCTTCAAAGGGCCGGTCTTGTCTGAGCTCGCCCATCCGGTACCGGGACTGCGCAGCTACCACGACCTCGACCTGCTGGTCGCACCGCAGGACCTGCGTGAGGCGACCGTCCGGTTGCTCGACGCCGGCTGGCAGATCGCGGACTTCGACGACATGCTCCGGAACCCGGAGCTGCCGGGGGAGATGCACTGGTCCACCCCCTCGGGCATGCTGGTAGACCTGCACTGGTCGATGATCAACACGCAGGTTCGCCGCCAGCGGCTGGCGGTGCCAACCACCGAGCTGCTGCGACGCCGCGATCGGGTAGAGCTGGGCTTCTCGTCGGTCTGGACGCTGGACCGGGCGGACGGCCTGGTGCACGTGTGCCTGCACGCGGCGCTCACCGGTGCGAACAAGCTGATCTACCTGGTGGACGCCCAGCGGATGGCGGACCGGGTGGCGGACTGGGCCGAGGTGGGCGAGCGTGCCGTGGAGTGGAAGGCAGCGTCGCACGTGGCGCTCGTGCTGCACCGAGCCAGGCGCAGCCTCGGGGGAGCGCTGCCCGAGGGGGTCGACCGGTTGTTCGGCGTCTCGCCGGCCTTCCGGGGACTGACTGGCCTCGTGGACCGGGTGGCCCCGGTCGAGCGCGCCCGCGCCGAACCTGGGATCGCGCGACTGGTGGCCCGTGCGGTGCGGCCGGGTGCCGTGCGCACGGTCGCGTCGTCCGCGCGCAGCGTGGTGCGGTACCTTGGTGACCGGTCAGAGGGAGAGGTGCAGGACCGGATGCCAGCTGACGTAGCGGCGCTCGATGTGTACCTGGACCGGGTCGAGCGGTGTGCTTGACCGCCGCGTACGGCTCGGCATCTGCTTCACCCTGCCTCACCCCCTTCACCCCCTGTGCGGAGGTGGTATCACCCCCGGATCACCCGACGCTCGCCTGACGCAGACGTGGGCTCCCTCCTAATGTGGACACATCGCCTGGGCGCCCGTCCAGGGGGTGACGCGGTGCACTACCGCTAGTTGATGAAGGGAGGGCTCACATGGCTACGTACGAGGCACCGACGCTGACCGAGGTTGGCAGCGTGCGGGACGTGACACTCGGCGGACTCAATCTCGTCGATTGGTCGGACGAGATCCGACACTGGCCATATCGCGCTCCGGGGACGTTCAGCTGAACGGCCCACCGTGCCGCGTGCCGGTCGACGCCGGCACGCGGCACGTCGCCATGGTGACGGGTTCGCGATGACGGCTTATCAGCGACTGACGGCGGCAGAGATCAAGGTCGGTGCTCCGCTTGGCTCCGTGACGACTCGGACCCGGCCGGTACGCGAACCGGTCTACAGCACGCGGGCTGCCCTGGATCGTGTGGTCGCCGATGCGGTGACCCATGGCCCGTGCTACGTGCTGTTCTCCGGTGGCCGAGACTCGTCCCTCGTGCTCGCCCTGGCCACTCGCGCAGCCCGAGAGGTCGGTGTTCCGGACCCGATCCCCGTCACCGCCATCTATGTCGGGGACGAGAGAGCGGACGAGACTCGCTGGCAGAACTTGGTGCTCGAGCACCTCGGCATCACTGAGCGGATCGTCCTGTCCGTGACCGACGAGCGAACGTCGCTCGGCGAGCTCGCCACGACTCATCTGCGTCGGCGCGGACTGGTCTGGCCGGAGGCAGTGCACACCCAGCCGCTGTTCTTCGCGCAGCTCGATCCCGGCACGGTGCTCACCGGTGAAGGGGGAGATGCCTTCCTCGAGGCCCGGCGTATCACTCCGCTCCACCTCATCCGCGCGAATCGACGCGTGCCGAGTCTCGCTCTTCTCCGCGCGGGTGCTGCGGCCCTTGCGCCGCGCCCTGTGGTGCTGCGGAACGCGCGCCGGAGGTTCTCTGCTGAACGGCTACCGTGGATGCGGCCAGTCGCGCGCGAGGTTCTCGCAGCTGACGAAGCGGCACTGCGCGGACCGCTGCGGTGGGACCGTGCGACCTGGGCATTTCACTACACACGCGTGAACCGCCTCGCGCTCGATAACGCAGACGTCAGCGCGAGCGAGTATGACCTCGTGCTGCGTCATCCTCTGGCCGAAGAGCCGGTGATTGCTGCGCTTGCGGCGGAGGGCGGCGTATGGGGGTTCCGCGGGCGGACGAACCTGTTCCGGCGGCTCGGAGCAGACGTGCTCCCCGATGAGGTGCTGGCACGCCGAACCAAGGCTGCCTTCAACGCTTCGCGATGGGGTGAACGAGAGAGACACTTTGCTCGCACCTACCGGGGAGGCGCGTTCGACCCTGACTACTTCGACGAGGATCGGCTCCGGGACGAGTGGTTGAGCGAGATGCCGCATCCGGTCACTCACTTTCTCGCTCAGATCGCATGGCTGCACCACGAGGGGCTTCCGCTGGTGCCGGAGGCCCAGCAGAATGCTTGACAGTCGTCGTAGCGGTCAGCGATGGGAGTGGTCAAGGGCCAGGGCCTCCGTGAGATCCCGCGCCAGATCCGGTGAGAACGGTGGTCCCCACGGTAGGGCTGCGACATACACCGGAACGGACTCCACCACATCACCGATCTCCTGGAGCTGACGGTCCAGCACGGTCGCATCCTCCCAGCCCACGATGCGTGGGAACTGCAGCAGTGCGAGCGCCGCCTGCTTGGCATCGAGCCGTGTCACCTGCGGCCGAGCCAGCTCGGAGTCGTGCTGCGGCAGTGGGATGATGACTCCCGCCAAGGGCAGCAGCTCGCTCGTCGAGGGCGTCATGGTCAGGGCGTCTCGTCGGTCCCCGGTGATGCGCTGCACGGGCGCAGCGTCGAACAGGGCGGACAGCTCGGTCGCTGCTTTCCGGAGGCGCAGTGCGGTGCCGCCCAGGTGACACCGCGGCGGGGAGGTGTCCAGATCAAGGCGGAGAACGTCGTCGGTGATCAGGCGGGCACCATCCGCGCAGAGCAGGGTGGCCATTGTGGACTTGCCCATGCCCGAGGCGCCGACGAAGGCCAGAGCAGCATCACCCACCTGCACGGCGCTGCCGTGCAGCACCGGAGCGCCACGGAGTGCGAGCAGGAACGAGAGCAGTGTTCCGGAGATGAGCACGCCGACAGTGTCCAGATCGGCCCCGTCGACGATGCGGGCCTCGATGCTGCTCAGGTCGCGGTCCATGACGAAGTCGCAGGTGCCGTAGAACCTGAGCAGGTAGGTTGCTCCGCGGTCCGTCCCGGTGAAGAGCACCTGCCCGGAGTGTTCCAGGTGCAGCAGGCGGCGACCGTCTGGAGCATCGGTGGTGGCTGACCGCGGCTGGCCCACCCGAATGGTCACGTCCGCGGGCTCATCGGTGGGTCGATCCTGGTGCAGCTCGATCTCGCTGTCCACCACCAGCCCGTACAACCTGTGCCGGCTCATTCGTCCTCCTCGCGCATCGTGCCGAGCGGGAGAAAGGCCTGAGCCGACTGCAGCGGGTCGTAGATCCCGGTGTCGAACTCCAGCCAGGCATGGGCCTTGACCGCTCCATCCACCTTGCTCACTCCGACGACGAGCTCCGGACCGAAGCGCCGGAGCCGGTGGCCCGCCACGAGCGCGTGCCGCAGGCAGGTGTCCCCGAACGGCCAGCGGCGCATCACCCGGCGGACGGCACGGGCTTGGCTCCGCCCCCGGGGCCCGAGCTGAGCGCCGTGCACCTGCGGGGCTCCAGGCGCGGCGGACTCGCGCAACGGAGCACCGAACAGATGTGAGGCGCGGGGCAGCGGCAGGAGCCGCACGGCGATCTCGACCCCGCAGGCAACGACCAGCGCGGCTGCGGTGGCCGGGATCTCGCGTATCGGAGCTCTCAACGATCCTCCCGGGACCTGCGGGTCACCCGGTCGGCTCTAGCAGGCCGCGTGTGCTCAGCTCGCCGACGAACGCGTTGACGTCGGCCAACGCCGTCTCCCGTGGTACCTGGAACTCGTCGACGAGGGCATCGGCCAGGTCGTCCACCGTGCGATCCTTCGCCAGCAGCCGGAGCAGGATGGTGCCCACGCGGTTGGCGGTGAGGTACTTCGAGGTGCGGAGGTCGAGCAGCACCATCTCGCCGTCGATCTCGCGCAGGCTGACCTCGCTACCACGTAGCTTCATCCAGAGCCTCCAGTTGCTCCTCGTCGCCTGCGCGGCGCCGCACAGACCACTTCTCCTGGAATCTAGCGCATCATGCGACTCCTGACGTGAGGAATGGGCCACCGGGACGGCGGAGGCGTGCCATCCTGAACGGGTGGGATCGGCTCCCGCTTCACTGAGGAGAAGGGCAGACCGTTGAGCACCGACCAAGACCGGGTCCTCGCAGAGCTGCCGCTGCCGCTCGGCCCGGCGGCCGGTGAGCTGGACGCCGTCGCGATCGCCATCGCCATCGAGGACGCCCTCGCGGTGGTGCTCCCTGATGACGCGATCGACGTGGCTCACCTGGGCAGGCGCGAGTCTATCGAGTCGCTGCTCGCCCGGCTCCGGGAACCGCACTGATGTGCGGCATCGTTGGTGAGCTCGCACTCGGGGAAGTCCCAGAGGTCACGCTGACCACCCGGATGCTCTCTCGGCTGCCGCACCGCGGACCGGACGGGAGCGGCATCTACCGAGATGCGCACGTCGCCCTCGGTCATGCGCGTCTGGCGATCATCGACGTCGCTGGCGGGACGCAGCCGATGAGCAACGACGACGGCTCGGTGTGGCTCACCTTCAACGGGGAGATCTTCAACTACCTGGAGCTACGTCGCGAGCTCACGGCCCTCGGTCACCGGTTCCGCACGGAGAGCGACACCGAGGTGATCGTCCGCGCGTGGGAGCAGTGGCAGGAGGGTTGTTTCGAGCGCTTCAACGGGCAGTGGGCGCTCGCGATCTGGGAGCGGGAGCGGCGGCGCCTGGTGCTCTGCCGGGACCGGCTCGGTGTGCGTCCGTTGTACTACACGCGCCACGGCGGTCGGCTCCTGTTCGCCTCCGAGGTCAAGGCGCTCTTCGCCGACCCGCGGGTGCCGAGAGCGCTGGACCGGGTGGGACTGGCCGAGGTGATGACGTTCTGGAGCACGGTAGCGCCGCGCACGGCGTTCGAAGGGGTGGCACAGCTCCCGCCGGGGCACCTGGCGATTGCCGACGAGCACGGGTTCCGGGTGCGGCCCTACTGGCAGCCGGAGTTCCCCGCACGCGGTCGGGAACCGGTGCAGGACCTGGAGACGAGTGCTGCGGCTGTCCGCGACGAGCTCGTGGAGGCCGTCCGGCTACGGTTCCTGCGCAGCGACGTACCAGTCGGCGCCTACCTGTCCGGAGGGCTGGACTCGGCGATCACTGCCGCCGTGATCGCGAAGTACACGGACGTGCCGCTGCACACCTTCTCGTTGCGCTTCGCGGACGCCGACTTCGACGAGGGTGGGTTCCAGGCTGCGATGGCTCACCGGCTCGGCACCGAGCACCGCGAGGTCGTGGTGACTGCCCGGGACATCGGCGAGGCGTTCCCCGAGGTGGTGCGGCACGCCGAGACCCCCGTGCTGCGCGCCGCCCCTGCACCGATGTACCTGCTCTCCGGGCTGGTGCAAGAGGCGGGGTACAAGGTGGTCGTCACCGGTGAGGGCGCCGATGAGGTGTTCGCCGGCTATGACATCTTCCGCGAGGCCCGGTTGCGCGAGTTCATGGCACGCGACCCCGGATCGAGCCGGCGCTCGCGCGGCCTGGAGCTGCTGTACCCGTGGCTCGCCCGGTCACCGGGGCAGGCGCCGGAGTTTGCTCGGGCATTCTTCGGCCGCAACCTGGACCCCCGCGATCCGGCACTCTCCCACCGCCCACGCTGGGACTCCACAGCGCCGCTGCTCGGCATGACTACGTCCCACCCGGGCCAGGAGGTCGACGTCGCTGCTGCTCTCCTCGAGCGCATGCCGGCAGAGAGCTCACGCTGGGACTCGCTGAGCAGGGCACAGTGGCTGGAGATGGCGACCTTGCTCCCGGGATACATCCTTGCTTCGCAGGGCGACCGGATGCTGATGGCCCACTCCGTCGAAGGGCGGTTTCCGTTCCTGGACTCCGGGGTGGTCGAGCGTGCCGCCTCGCTGCCGGCCCGGCACAAGCTGCTGGGCCTGGACGAGAAGCACATCCTCAAACGTGCCTTCGCCGACCTGGTGCCCGAGGAGATCCTCACCCGCCCCAAGCAGCCCTACCGCGCGCCCGATGCAGCGAGCTTCGTTGCCGACGGCGGTCCCTCCTGGGTTGCCGACCTCACCTCGCCCGAGGCGGTGGCGGCCGCTGGTGTCTTCGCCCCGTCGGCGGTGCAGGCGTTGATGGCGAAGTGCCGCCGAACCGGGGGTGTGCGGATGAGTAACACCGATAACATGAGAGTCCTGGCGGTGCTCTCGACGCAGCTCATCCATCACCAGTTCATCGACGGAGATGCATCGTCTGCGGCCGATCGACCACCGGCAGAGCCCATGACCGTGATCGACCTGGTCACCGAGAGCTAGGAGAACTCCATGGCGGCAGTCCCCTTTGGTCCACAGGCGCTCGAGCTCGACCTGGCGGCAGAGACCGATCGCATCGGTGCCCGACTCTCCGACTACCTGGCCCGGACCCGGCGGCGTGGGATCGTGGTTGCCCTCTCCGGTGGGATCGACTCCAGTGTGGTCGCGGCGATCGCCGTCCACGCCCTCGGTCCGGAGCGGGTGTTCGGCATCCACATGCCGGAACGGGAGTCCTCACCGGAGACCCTGCGGATCAGCACCAGCGTCTCGGATGCGTTTGGCTTCGACTCCACGGTCGAGGACATCACCACCATACTCGAAGCCACGGGTGCCTACTCGCGTCGCGATGACGCGATCCGCCTCGTATGCCCCGAGTATGGCCCTGGGTACCGGTCGAAGATCGTGCTTCCGTCCGTGATCGATTCTGACACCTACCGGCTCTATTCGGTGGTGGTGGTGGATCCGCAAGGGGAGCAGCAGCAGTACCGCCTCACTCCGGAGGCCTACCTGGGCATCGTCGCCGCGACCAACTTCAAGCAACGGGTACGCAAGATGCTCGAGTACTACCATGCGGACCGGCTGAACTACGCGGTCGCCGGCACCCCGAACCGGCTGGAGTACGACCAGGGATTCTTCGTGAAGCTGGGCGACGGGGCTGCGGACATCAAGCCGATCGCCCACCTGTACAAGCGGCAGGTGTACGCCTTGGCTGCGCATCTCGGTGTACCGGAGGAGATCCAGGCGCGTCCGTCCACCACCGACACCTACTCCATGCCCCAGTCGCAGGAAGAGTTCTACTTCTCCCTGCCGCACGGCCGCATGGACCTGTGCCTCTACGGCAAGAACAACGATGTCCCGATCGAGGAGGTGGCGGTTGCTGCTGAGCTGACGGTCGAGCAGGTGGAACGGGTCTACCGGGACATCGACCAGAAGCGGCGCAGCACTGAGTATCTGCACCTTGCTCCAGTGATGGCCGGAGACGTTGACGAAGTGTGAGTGGGCAGACGTGACCGTCTCAGCGGTGCTCCAGCACCTGCAGGGACTCGTAGAGGTGATAGCACCACGAGGCCAGGAGGTCGACGTCCACGACGCGACCATGGAGATAGGTGTTGATCGAGTTGAGGATGGACTGGGTGCACTTCATCCGCATGCCTAGGCTGAACAACTGACGGTCCACCAGATGCTGTGCGACCTTCTCGTAGGTGCCGAGAAACAATTCGACTCGAGCTGAGTCAGCGCCAGCGAGCACAACGGTTGCAGAGCCCACCTCGAGCGCGCGCGGCGCGCGAATCACGTTGTCGAAATCAAGCAGTGCCAGCAACGCGAAGCTGTCGCTGAAGATGAGGTTCTCCCAGTTGATGTCATGGTGGCTGATGATGAGATCACTATCGCTCGAGGTGATTCCCTCCGAGCGGCGGGCGAGGCGCTCGGCACTCGCTGCGATCTCGGGTAGCAGGCGCAGGATCCACCTGTCGAAGTCTGACTTGTTGCGTCGAAACCGCAAGGTGTGCCAACGAGAGAAGCGTGGCGGTCGAATGCGTCGAAGTCGGCGCGCGGTCCGGTGTGGGCTTCGGAGGAGCGCGCGAGCCGAGTAGGTTGGTGGGTCCTCGCCCGAGTGTTCGAGAGTTCCAGCCGTCCAGTGCAAGGTACCGAGCGTCGACGCAAGCTCATGGAGGAGGACAGGGTGTCGGCTCAGTGCGCTGTCGCGATCAGCGATCGCGATCTGCTTTCCCTCCACCCAGGAATGGAGTGAGTAGTGGGCGGTACCGTCCTGGACCAGCGTGCCGCCACGGACACAACGCTGCAGATGGGCGACCGGGAAGTTGGATCTGGCAAGTTCGAGCTCAAGAGAATGAGCAACTCTCAACCGGTTCAGTGCCTTTGCAGACCGGTGCGCCTTGAGAACCCAGTCCTGAGCGTTCGCTCGAACTCGAAAGTTCTCGTTGCCGATCCGCCGTGGCAAGGGTGCAATGTGATCAATGGATTCGGGAGCGAAGCCGAACTGACCGAGGACTCGGTACAAGGTAGCGTCCGAGGGCTGGGTTTGCGCGGACGGCCGATTGAGGACCATGACCCACCATACGACGCCGGGGAGCGCGGGACCAGAGGCTGGCAGCTGGAGGCGCTCGCCCCCAGGTGGTGCGACCGAGGCACGACGGGTTGCCCGAAATGACCGCATCCGACAGCCCTGCTGGCTGGCGGTGGCTCGGCTAGGCTGGGTTTGGACTTGGTCGCCGCTCAGCGCAGTCGTGGCGACGTTGCACGAGTGAGGAGAAGTGTGACTCGCTGCGTCAGGTTTCAGGGCTTGGTGAGGTCGGCTGCCCACTATGAGTGGAGAACGCTATGGTGATCCGCGGTTCGGCATTGAGAACACAGCTGGGAAGGCTGAGGCGACGTCTGCGACAGTTCCGACCTGGTGCGCTGCCCCCACCGGGCTGGCTGGCCGAACAGCCGGACCTGCGCGGATATCGCATCGGTCGCTACACCTGGGGTCATCTGCGGGTGACCTCACGGACCGAGGAGTGCAGACTCGAGATCGGCCAGTTCTGTTCCTTCGCGAGGGGGTGTCACATCCTCCTGGGCGGTGAGCACCGCATGGACTTCGTCTCGACCTTCCGCTTCCCCGTCCACCCACCCTTCCGGGAGCACTTCAGCGATCGTGTTGCGGATGGCTCGGTGACCCGTGGTGATGTCACCATCGGCAATGACGTGTGGATCGGTGATGACTGCACGATTCTCTCCGGCGTGACGCTCGGTGACGGTGTCGTCGTCGGTGCGGGCAGCGTGGTACGTCAGAGTGCGCCCCCATACGCCATCGTCGTGGGCAACCCGGCACGGGTCGCAGGCTTCAGGTTCCCTGCCGACCAGATCGAAGCTCTTCTGCGGATCCAGTGGTGGGATTGGAGCGAGGAGCAACTGCTCGGAGCGATGGATCAGATCCTCTCGCAGGATGTTCAAGCGTTCATCGACGCCCACGATGTACGCGCTGACGGTTCGCGGTGAGCGTGTGACTGAGGACAAGGCAGACACAGGCTCCGGGCGCGCCCGGCCGCTACGGTCCATCATCGCGCTTCGTCGTGCGTGGAAGCGGCTCTCACCGTTCTTTCGATCATCGCGCCGCCGGATCGTGCTGCTCGTCCTCTTGTCAGTTGTCGCTGGACTGGTGGAGGCCAGCCTTCTGGCGGTGATCGCGGCGATCGCTGCCGCCCTGTCCGAGGGCGATCAGCTCATCACCTTGCGCTTCGGCTTTGCCACGGTTGCTGCCGGACGATCCGTCACGTTCCTGGTGGCGGTGTTGCTCGCTCTAGCGCGTGCCGGTCTTCAGGTGCTGCTCGCTTACCTGCCGGCCCAGATGAGCGCGACGCTCCTAGCGGACCTGCGGAACCAGCTCTTCGAGTCCTTCACGGCCAGCTCATGGTCAGTGAAGTCGACCGAGCGAGAAGGCTCCCTCCAGCTGTTGATGATCCAGAACGTGGCCAACGTGGCTCAGGCAGTAGTGAGCGTCGGACTCGGTGTCACAGCCGCCATCATGTTTCTTGTCATGGTGGTGGCGGCCTTCGTGCAGAGCTTTGCAACCGCCGGAGTCCTCCTGGGTGCTGCGCTCATCCTGTTCTTCGCTCTACGACCCCTGTCGCGGGTTCTCAGACGGTACGCGCAACAGCTGAGTGTCGAGTCCATGGGCTTCACGAACACCGTTCAAGAAGTGGTCCAGTTCGCGGAAGAGACCGAAGTGTTCGGTGCCACGACGCAGTACCGTGAGGGCTTCACGCAACAGGTCGAACGCGTGCGACGCCCCCATGCACGCACGCGCTTCCTCGCAGTTGCTGCTCCTTCTCTCTACCAGAGCATCGCACTCCTGCTGTTGGTCATTGCTCTCATCGCGATCGCGGTTTCCGGGGTGGCGCACCTCGCCGCACTCGCTGCCGTAATTCTCATGCTCCTGCGTGCGTTCACCTACGCGCAACAGATCCAGCTGACCCTGACTGCCATCGACGAACGAGTGCCGTTCATGAACCAGATCGTCGATGCGTTGGAACGGTACCGTGCTGACCCCCAGCAGGATGGCACCGAGCCTCTCGGCGACTTTCAACACCTTGAAGTCTCGAACGTGTCATTCGCGTATCGTTCCGGTGAGGACGTGCTGCACGATGTGGGCTTCACCCTGCGTCGCGGTGAGGGTCTGGGAATCGTTGGTCCTTCGGGCGCCGGGAAATCGTCGATCGTTCAGATTCTGCTGCGGCTACGTGATCCGCGAGCAGGTGCTGTGCGTGCGAACGGCGTCGACGTGAGGGCATTCAGGCGAACGGACTGGCAGCGGAAGGTGGCCTATGTCCCGCAGACCTCCCAGGTCATCTCCGGTACGGTTCGGGACAACATCCGGTTCTACAGAGACTGGATCAGTGAGGACCAAGTCGTCGAGGCAGCCCGACGGGCACATGTTCATGACGAGATCCTGTCCTGGCCGAACGGATATGACACGGTCATCGGTCAACGTGCGAGTGCGGTGTCGGGCGGCCAGCGTCAGCGCATCTGCCTCGCCCGTGCGCTAGCGGACGACCCACAGGTCCTGGTTCTCGACGAGCCGACGAGCGCATTGGACGTCCGCTCTGAAGAACTCGTGCAGAGGTCGCTCCTGGAGATCAAGCAGCGCACGATGATCATCCTGGTCGCGCACCGGCTGTCGACGCTCTCGGTGTGCGACCGGATCATCGTCATGGTCGACGGCGCGGTCTCCGCCGAGGGTACGTATGGAGACCTGCTCGACCATAGCGACTTCTTCCGCGAGGTGAACGAGATCACTCGACGGCAGAGCGCTGTCGAGTAGGTTCGCTGGTGGCTAGCACCGTTGCCGTGACGTAACGTCGATTGGCGGAGAGGGCGACGTGCAGCATGGTGATGCCTTGGGCCGCGGCTGCCGCGCGAAGGCTGGCGTGCAGCTGGATCGTCGGAGACTGGTCGCCATTGTGGATGACTTCGATCTCGTGCCAAGCGGGTACGCCTGCGATCTCCACCCGCAGTGACTTGAAGGCCGCTTCCTTGATAGCGAAGGTGGTCGCTGCCCGGTGCGCTGGGTCGACCCCCGCCAGGCAGTACTCCACCTCTGAGCTGGTGAACCATCGGCGGAGCGAGCGCCACCCTCTGTGTTCGATCAATCGGTGAAAGCGCGGGACCGCCGCTACGTCTATGCCCACGCCCCTGATAGTCACCGCGTGCCGTCGGACAGTCGGGCTGCCATGGTGTGCAGCATCGCCTCAGCCGCTCTGCTAGCCCCGCGAGCATTGAGGTGTCCGGAGTCCGCTGCATACATCCGTGCGAGGCAGTAGTAGCGTTCTCCGTTGCGTGTGCCTGCGACGCGTGCGCCGCCGGGTCGCGTCGATTCGATGCTCGCAATGTCGAACAGAGCGGCCGGTGGTGAGCAGGTGTTCCTCAGCAGGCTGTTGAACTTTTCGCGAGCGACGTTGTGCACAGAGTTCAGTCGGTCATCGCGGTGGAGCCAGACGTTCAGCTTCCCGCGAGGTCCAGGTCGGATCATCACCGGGACGGTCGCCGGGATGAACGCTACGTTGGGGAACTCGCGTTCGAGGCCGCGCAATGCGGCTCGGTAGGCCGCGAACAACGCCTCGACGTCCGTTCCTGCGTGTACGTCTGCGTAGCAGAACTTCAGGATCGCGACGTCCAGGCGAGGACCGAGATGACTGCGGATGACCGCCTCGAATCCGCGAATCTTGCTGAACGGGTCTCCGTTCCTGCCGACGCGCGCATGCAGGTGTCGGTCGTGCGGGCCCGCGTCCGCGACATCGATGAACCTAGGCGGTGCGACGCCGCATGACCGGTACACATCCGCCACGCCGTCGAGGATGTTCACCCCCACCGACTGGTGCGCGAAGAAGAACCGAGCCTTGGTGACCGGTGCCAACCACGCGTGTCCCTGTTCTTCCGCCTTGCCTGGCGCAGAGGCCCCCAGACGACGGTTCATTGGTTCGCCGCAAGTGCTCTGAGCTCGGACTTGACGACCTTTCCATTGGCATTGAGCGGAAGGTCGGACAGTGCGCGAACCTCGTGCGGGACGAGATTTCTGGCCAGGTGACGCCGACAGAAGGCAAGGACACTCTCCGGTTGCACACCGGAGTCCGGCGCGGACACGTAGAAGAGCACGATGGCTTCGCCTGCTTCGCTGTCGGGTCTACCGACCACAGCCGCGGCGACCACTCCCGGGATCGCCACTACGGCATCCTCGATCTCGTGCGGAGATACCCGGAACCCCCAGGACTTGATGAAGTCGTCCTGCCGGTCGACGATGTAGATGAAGCCATCCTCGTCAACTCTCGCCAGATCCCCGGTCCGTAGCCCGCCGCTGACGAACTTGGCGGCGGTGCCCGCTGGATCCGCCCAGTACCCCTTCGTGATGTTGTCCCCCTGTGCGAACACCTCACCAACCGTGCCGGGTGCTACCGGTTCGCCGGCGTTGTCGAGGACCCTGAGCGAGACGCCGGGTATCCCGCGGCCGATCGACCCGCGGCGACGAGTGCGCAGCGCTGGTGGAAGGTAGGACAGGCGCGCCGTTGCCTCAGTCTGCCCGTACATCACGAACAGGTCGGCGTGGGGTTGCGCATCTGCGACTCGGTCGGCGATGAGCGGGGGGAGTCGACCACCGGCCTGCTGCATGTAGCGGAGGGTCGGCAGGGGTGCCGACTCGAACGAGCTTGCCCGTAGCAACAACTGGTACGTGGAGGGTACTCCGGCGACTCCCGTGCACTTGCTCGACCGGATCATCTCGATCGCGGTCTCCGGGAACGTGAACGTGTCGCAGATGGCGAGGCTCGCTCCGACCCGGAGATGCGTGTGGAGCAGCGAGGCGCCGTAGCAGTACGAGAACGGCAGCACGACGAGAACTCGGTCTCTCCGGCTGAGGTCGAGATACTTGACGATGGAGTCTGTGTTCGCCTGGATGTTCCGGTGGGAGACGCGCACCGCGCGAGGCGCAGCGGTCGTGCCGGAGGTGAATGCGAGGACGGCATCAGCGTCTGGACCTACGAAGGCCAGATCCGAGGATCTGGCCTTCTTAGGAGAGGTCAGCGCCTCCTCTGTCGCCATTCGGGGCGCACGTCCAAGAGTGGGTCCGAACTGTCCCAGGAGCGCTGTGTCAGCAAGGAACCCTCCGCAATCGACGAACGAGGCCTTCCTGTCGATATCTTCCGCGGTGAGAGTAGTGGCGAAAGGCACCGCGATATTTCCACCGCGAATGATTGCGAGGTAGGCGGCTATCCAGAAGAAGGAGTTCCGGCTCAGGAGCCCGATTCGCGAACCAGAGGGGAGTCGCCAGTCCTGGATCTCAGCTCCGAGCGATGCGACGGCGCGCCGGAGCTCTCCATACGTGTGCCGACCCGAGCGGTCGATCACCGCGATGTCATCGCTCCGGCCCTGGGCCAAGAGGTACTCGCTCACATTGGAAGACTCACGTGGCACCCTGACCTCCTTCTTCGGCCCTGATCTGGATCACGATCGCCCGCCACGCTCCGTGTCTGTAGGGTACCGTGGCCACGTCTGCGGCGGGAGTCGTACTTCGATTGAGGGTGCTATGGAAGACGAAGTTGTGGGCACGGTGAGAGAGTTCGTCCTGACGAACTATCTATTTGGCGATTCCTCGCGAATGCCTGGAGACCAGGAATCTCTCCTGGAGGCTGGCGTGGTCGACTCGACAGGCGTGCTCGAGCTGGTGGAGTTCCTGGAGAGCGATCTCGGGGTGACAGTTGCCGATCACGAGACAGTGCCAGAGAACTTGGACAGCATCGAGCGCATCGCACGCTTCGTGGTTCGGAAGCAGGCTGGGACACCAGCCTGATGTCCGGATCGGGTGGTGAATATCGCACGGATGGCCGGCTTGGTCCAGCACCTCACGTCACGATCATCATCCAGAACCTCCCCCTGCGCATCGATCGTCGGGTGCGTCATGAGTGTCAAGCCCTCCTTGCTGCCGGCTTCTCGGTGAGCGTGATCTGTCCGAAGGAGCAACCCTCGGATCCTGACCGACACGCGATAGACGGTGTCGCGGTCCATTCGTATGCGGCACCAGAAGGGGCGCGCGGCCTGCTCTCGTATGCTCGGGAATTCGTGATCTGCTGGCTCCACGCGGCGCGACTGACGGTGCGGATCGACCGTGAGAAGCGCATCGACGTTCTTCAGGCGTGCAACCCTCCGGACACGTACTGGTTGCTTGGCGCCCTCTGGAAGCTGCGCGGACGGAAGTTCGTGTATGACCAGCATGACCTCTGCCCGGAGGTGTACGAGGCCCGATTCGGTCGACGGGGCTTGTTGCATCGAGCCCTGCTCTGGCTGGAGAAGAGGACGTACCGGACAGCCGACTGGCTGATCTCACCGAATCCTGCCTATCAAGAGGTAGCGCTTGCACGTGGCGATCTGCCAAGGTCGCGGACGTCGGTCGTCATGAGCACCCCTGATGCCAGGATGATGCGCCGTGGCGCTGCCGAGCCGGAGCTCTTTGGCGGGCAGAAGTTCCTGGTCTGCTACGTCGGGATCATGGGTCCCCAAGATGGTGTGGGGGAGCTGATCGCTGCGATCGATGTCTTCGTCCACGCGATGGGGCGCCACGACACCAGGTTCGTCCTCCTCGGATTTGGTGACAGTCTCGCCGAGCTGAAGGCGTTGTGCACCCGTCGTGGGCTAGACCCATGGGTGACGTTCACCGGACGGGTCGATCATGATGAGATCGGACGGTGGCTCTCGAACGCGGACGTTGGCGTCACCCCCGATCCACCCAACGAGTTCAACCATCGATCGACGATGAACAAGACGTTGGAGTACATGGCCCACGAGGTGCCGGTCGTGGCGACCGAGCTGCGTGAGACGCAACGATGCGCCGCAGACGCGGCGATCTACGTCTCTGGCGAGGACCCGCACGAGACTGCTGGCGCGATTGCCAGCCTGTTGGACGATCCCGTCCGCCGCAGGCAGATGGGTCGGATCGGTCGGACACGGATAGAGACCGAGCTTGCCTGGGAGATCCAAGCCCGAAGCTATGTCGAGGTCTTCGAGGCTCTGACCGCTCGCACCGCGGGCTAGCATCAGCGAGCTGGCTCGAAGGGGCGTCAAGCGCTGGATCATGCCAATGTTGTGGCCTCTCCCACCCTTGTTGAGATCGGTTCATGCCACTTGATGCCTGTATGACGAGTGGAGCAGAGGCCGAGGACCGCCGTGCCCGAAAGGCCTGTTAGCATTTCGTTATAAACGCGGCCGTCACCACGGCTGCTTCATGTTGTGGGTCACCGGACGCGCTCCCCGCCTACCTGTGCGGGAGAGATGCCCGGGGGTCGGGGATCCAACCGCGCTACGATGGACGTCAACGGTTGGGACCGGCGTCGTTGCCGGTAGTGCGGGTCGCCGAGGTGGTCTAGATCCAGTCGGACCATCCCTGAACACCAAGGAGACACGACCAGTGGTCAAGCTGATTCCGCAACCCCGCCGCCGGGAGCGCGGCGCAGACAGATCGTGGCACAGACGGCGGGCGGTAGCAGTCGCTTCGATCTTCTCTCTGGGCATCATTGCCACGATGACTTCCGCGATGGCGCTCCCGCGAGGTGCGGACCATCCGGAGACGTTCTCGGCCCACGGCGCGTTCGCGCGGTCTCAGCCAGACGGAGCCCGCGTCAGTGGCTTGCAGACCCATGTCGGAAACATCACGATCACCGAGCCTGGGACGGTCGTTGATGCGATGTACGTCCGTGGTGCGATCAACGTCCGAGCCGACGATGTGACGATTCGGAACTCCGTGGTTGCCTACACCGGATACCACAGCATCAGGATCTTTCCGGGTGCGGACGGTACGCGCATCCTGAACACCGACGTGTATTGCATGAAGGCGCGCACCAACGGTGTCGTATTCGGCAACTACTACGCTGAGAATGTCGCGCTGCATGGCTGCCGGAACAATTTCATGTACTCCGATCGCAAGCCTGCCGAGATCGTCGCCTCGACGGTCGACGGGACTCCGTTCGAGACCGCACCCGTTGAGGATGCAGGTACTCACGGCCCGATCGAGGCAGGTCCAGACAAGTCGCCCCGTCCCGAGGCGTCGCCGGACGTGGAGTCGAGCGCTGAGGCGTCGCCGGACCCGGAGCCCAGCCGCCAGCCGTCACCGGACCCGGAGCCGAGCGCTGAGGCGTCGCCGGACGAGGAGCCGAGCACGGAGGCGTCGCCGGACCCGGAGCCCAGCCGCCAGCCGACACCGGACCCGGAGCCCAGCCGCCAGCCGACACCGGACCCGGAGCCGACGCAACCTTCCCAGCCCGCCCACGCTGGCTTCCCTGATGCGAGCTCGACGGGAGTCCCGGATGGCGTATCGCTCACACGATCGGGAAATGTGACAGTCACCCGCGACGGAACCGTCCTTGATGGGCTCCATGTGCGTGGTCGAATCATCATTGCGGCCGATAACGTCACCGTGCGCAACACCCTCATCGAGGGTGGAGGCGGGCTATATCCGATCCAGGTCGAAGGCGGGACGTCTGGTGCCTTGATCGAGCATGTCGAGATCGACAACTTGGGTGATACCGGGATCGGGATCCTCATGAGTGGCAGCGGGACGATTCGATACGCCGACATCCACTCGGCCGAGGATGGCATCCGCATCCAGTCGGACGACGTGACCGTGGAGTACTCCTATATCCACGACCTCCAGCGGCAGCCGGGTGGACACCACGACACCATCCAGATTCGTAACGGAGACAACGTGACCCTTCGAGGCAACAACCTCCAAGCCTATGTCGCCGCTACTGACGATCCGATGAACGCAGCGCTGCAGATCGGGTCGCTGCTTGGTTCAGACCGCATCTCGAACCTGTTGGTCGTCGGCAACCTGATGAACGGAGGGAACTTCACCATCAACGCCGGTGGGCGTGGCGAGGTAGACAGTGCTCGCTATAGTCGCAACCAGTTCGGACGGGACTTCCGATACGGCGTTGTCGGGAACCTCGAGGAGGGCGACTGGGAGTCCACCAATGTCTGGTTCGATACCGGTGAACCTGTCCGCTAGGTGACACTTCCCGGTGATGGGGCCCGATCTGGTCATGGTCGGGCCCCATCACCGTCTCACCACCGAGCTGATCTCCCGAGTGCCAGGGCCATCTTGCGCCGGCTGGCTCTGACTTTCGCGCGCCAACCGGAGTACGCGCGCGGATCCAGCGATGCCGTCTGGAGGACGTGAGCACTCTGCCGGAGTTGCTCGGTCCACTCGCTCACCGTGGCGACGCCGTTGGCGGCGGCTGACAGTGGCATGCGGGCCGCGAGGTCGGCGTCGGTCCTGATCAGACTGTGTGGTGAACGTGGATCGTCCATATGGTCCTCGGCGACGAACGGGTAGTAGAAACCGTTGATGGCACCAGACCGGGCTGCGCGGATGCAGTACGCGGTGAAAGACTCCTCTGGGCGGAGCAGGCCGACAGTCTCGACCAGAGTGCGGGGCATGAGGTATCCGCTGCCTTGCACCCACAGGTTGCGCATCAGCTGGTGCCCAGCGGAGAACGTCTCGATCTTCTTCTGTGCCAGCTCAGGTTCGAAGTCCGCAGGGGGGTGCCGCCAGCTGCCGATGACGCCGAACTGCGGATTCGCGTCGTGAGCAGCAGTGAATGTGTCAATCCACCCCGGGCTGACCAGACAATCGTCATCCACCTTGGAGAGAAATCGTGCCGACGACTCACGCCAGAGCCAGGTCGTCGGTTGGTGCAGCTTCACGTTCTCGCGGCTGTGGTGATATCGATGTACTCGGGCGTCGTCGAGGTACGGGCGCAGAGCCTCGATGGTCTCCTCGTCGTCGCCGTTGTGCCACAGCCAGACTCGATCACGTTCGCCGAGCGTTGCCAGCAGACGCGGAAGAGAAAGGTGCAGATAGCCACCGCTGCGGTGGGTGATCATGATGATGTCGGCGCGATGTGTCATCGAGGCACGTCCTCCGCCCGGAACTCGGGATCGCGCAGCCGCCGCGCACGAGCCCGCCGCCAGGTACCGACAGTAGACGTGATCTTGGCCCTCAGGGAGAGTCTGGCCCACAGTCGGAATGTCGGCATGTTGCGGTAGGTGGGCGCTGGCAGACCTAGAAGGCGCATGGTCAGGACCCGACCCCAGACCGCGCCCCTCGTGCTCTCCAGACCCGGCTGCGATTCGGGCAGCCGTTCGAGCGGCAGCTGGTATCCGTCGAGAGCGCCGTCGGCCATCGCCGCGGTGAGCGCGGCACGGCCTCTCTCCGTTCGCACCACGACGAGGGACCTGCCCGCTTCGTCGTCGCGGACGGTGCGATACCACGGATCGCCTACGCTGAGGTCGGCAAACTCTCCCGTGTGGTCCGGGCAGATGAGACAGCGCCACTGGCGGTGCTTGGTCAACGTCTCGTCCCATGACTGCGCGTAGGTCATGCTCGCCTTGCGGCCGTCCTTCGTCTGAACTCGGAAGCGGCCCGGCCAGCCTTCGCCGCGGTAGTCCACCTTGGTGACCGCTTCGGGGTCCAGGCCAAGGCGACGGATGACCAGATCAGTGGCTTCGCTCGACGGCGTGCCGGCACAGAAGATTCCGATCGTCAGCGCGATGTGTTCGGCGAGAGCCGGGCGGCGTTCCGCAGCAGAGTGCGTAGCGGCGATGTCGCAGGGCTTTCCGATCACCACACACGGTCCCTCGGCCTGTTCGACGAGATCGAGACGCTCGCACGGACTTGCTGGAGCGTAGCGTGATCCGGCCGCCCCGACGATCTCCGAGTACGTACGGTTGAGCACGGTCTCGTTGCGTAACGGGTTCGTCTTCGAAGCCTGGATCTGGAGTGCACCGACAGCAGCGCCTGAGCGCACGCTATGCGCTGCGAGCGCACTGACTGCCCCGCCCGAAGAACCTCGGTGGCGTAGATCGGGGTCCGTCGACCAGCACTCATAGAGCGCCAGGACCGGCCCCCACGCGCCGCCGAAGGGTGCGTCACGCAGAGCCTCCTGGCGATGTTCGAGCCGCCGGCCGGGACAGGCTGCGAGGGCGTCTCCTTGAACGGGTTCGCCCGCGCTCACTCCCGCGATCGGCAGAGGGCGGCGACCGACTGGGTGCACGTCCGCCATGACGAGCTTGTCCGGAGCCAGGTAGGCGCAGACGCCGCACCCGGTGCACAGGTGGGCGTCGACCACCGCCTGGATCGAGGACAGTGACCTGTCGGTCATGCGATCTTCTCCGCTCGACTGGTGCCCGTGTGCCACTGAGAGACCATCTCCAGGGTCGTGCGCAGCTGATCCCGCGAGCGCCGCACGGTAGACGGCACATTTCTCGCCAGCGCGTCAGCCGTCGCAGCGCGGTGGTGGAACATCGAACGCATTCGCTCTGCGGCTTCGTGGCCGCCGACCGTGCGTGCGTCGACCACCTCGTCGCCCGCGCCGCAGGTCTGGAACACGCCCAGTGTCTTGTCGCTGTAAGCGTAGGCTGCGGCGGGTGTGAGGGTGGACAGGGCTGCGATCGTCGAGTGCATGCGGCTTCCGACGAACCAGTCCAGCTGCCCGATGCACCACTTCAGCTCTGCTGCGTCCAGCGTGGGAGGAAGCGTTGTCGTCCGGCCGAGCTCGTTGTCGTTCAGGCGGGCTTGGATGAGCTGGATCGCCCTGACGTCACTCTCGCCGGCTCCGCCAGGGACGTGGACATGCGGCACGAACACAACGTGCGCACCATCGGACAGGAGACTGCGCACCAGGTCGGTCATCGTGGACACATAGTCAGCTGCCAGGCCGAAGCGCTCCTGCCCAGCCTGGTCGTGGAGCAGACCGCTGGCATTGACGCCAGCAGTCGGCAGCTCGCCGAGCGCAGCAAGGCGGTCGACGACCTCTGGCCCCGGGGCGCGCGGCTCGAGGGCGAAGGCGACATCCACGCCCTCGACGAGCCGGGTGTCATCGGCGCTGGGCCCGGCCAGCTCAAGCAAGCGTTGATAGCTCCAGCTGTCACGCGCACAGGCGAGAGAGGCGGAACGAACGAGACGCTCGGCGATGAGCCGCCCCTGCGATGTTGTGAACGGGCCGTAGGTCTGCGGCAGGAGCACGAGCGGGCGGTCTGCGCGTAGTGCGGCAAACTTCGGTGCGGTGACCGTGGCAAGGCGATCTGGGCCGTAGAGGTCGGTGAAGCTGTCTCCGGCGCTCAGATCGAGTACGGCATCTGCCGCGGCGAACCTTTGGGCCGCCGGGTTGCCTAGCCCTCCGAGTCGCTGTGCCAGCTTGATCTGGGCCCAGCTCTCAGGGCGGTGCCAACGACGAGAGCGTCGAACACCGACATACTCGAGATCCGTGTCGGGATATCGACGGTCGACCCCTGCTCGAACACCCCAGCCGTCGTCGAGGATGCTCATCGTGGCGTGCGGGCTGTCCCGGCTGACAGCATCGATCACGGATCGGCCGAGGGCTTCAACGCCACGGTTGCCATTCCCGATGGCCGCTCCCGCCAGCACAAGACGGAGGCCTGTCATACCTCTCAGTATGCCGTAGAGGTGATGCCCCTGGGGATGTTGTGTGCATACCTCGTCGATACCGCGAGACAACGCACTCTCCGTACTTAGACTGATCAGAGAGGACTCGCGTCGGAGCGGGCCCGGAGGGAGTCATTCGTGGATGTCTGGCGGATAACAGTGGCGGCCATCCGTCGTTGGTATGTGTTGCTGCCGCTCCTGGCGCTCACGGGTTATGCGACGATGGTTGTCGGCGACGGTGTCAGACCCCAGTACGAGGTGACCGCCACAGCGATCCTCATGCCGGGACGGATCCCGACGGAGATCCCGAACCCGTACGGAAGCATGGATCAGACGACCACGGCGCTGGCGATCGTGCTCAACAACACGGTCAGCCGAGGACACATTGCCGAGATGGGCCTCAATCCGGACTATCAGGTCACCTCGCGAACGCGCAGCACGATCATGGACTTCACTGTGCTCAGCGATACCGCTGAGGAAAGCCTGGCGACCGGTGACGCAGTCTTCGAGCTAGCGAGGCAGGAACTGGAGGAGCGTCAGGGCGAGGCAGGTATTCCTACGCGCTCCCAGGTCGGTGTGCAGATCCTGCAGCCTCCCTCGGTCTCCTCAGTGGTCGAAGACGGGAAGATGCGCAACATGGCGATCGTGGGGGTGCTCGGCGCTGCATTGTCGTTGCTCGCCGCGGTGCTCTTCGACGACATAGTCGGTCTCTTCCGCCGTAAGACCCGCGAGCGTCGCGAGAGGCGCGCGGCCAAGCGCGAAGCGGAGAGGGTCGAGAAGCCCCAGCCTGAGGTCGAGGAGCCTGCTGACAGCGTTGGGGGGCGTGCAGAGGATCTCGACGAGGAGCGATCGGACGGCCAGCCATCATCCAGCAACGATGGCGACCATGGACAAGCGTCGGCTGCTGGCTCACGGCGGGCGGAAAGCCTGGCTGAAGCCCGCGGCGACCGCTGACTGGCGACAGACGATCGAGGTGTTGCTGTGAAGTCATCGGGCGGTCGCAAGCCGGTGGACGCAGACAGTTGGCGCCCACTGCTGCTCCGGGTACCGCGGACGGCTGTTCGAGCTCGCGCAGAATGGATGCCCGTTCTCGTCCGCGGCAGGATGATCACCACGCTCGGACTCCTCGTGATCTTCCTCCTTCTCCAGTTCCTGCTGCCGGCCCGACTGGTCATCGGAGGGATGGGTGCGATTGGGCGCCCCTCGGTTGCTGTGGGACTGTTGTTGGTCTTTCTCTGGTTCGTCTCTGCCATCCGACCCCATCACCTCCCGAGCGGTGCGCAGCCGGTGCGATGGATCGTCGGCCTGTTTCTCGCCCTGCAGCTCTTCGGGTATGTGGTCGGGTTCGACCGCCTGCCATCTCCTGAGCAGGCGAGTGCCGCGAACCGTTGGCTCATCTTCGTCTTCGCAATCTCCGGTGTCACGCTCGCCGTCGTTGACGGGTTGCGAACCCGCGACGAGGTCGACCGGCTCCTGCGCGTGCTCGTCGGCTGCGCCTGCGCCATGTCAGTGGTCGGCGCGTTGCAGTTCTTCAGGATCGTCGACCTCACTCACTACATCAAGATCCCCGGGCTGCACTTGAATGCGGACCTGATCGAAGTAGGGGCCCGAGGTGATGGAAACTTTCCGCGCGTGGCAGGCACAGCGGGTCACTACATCGAGTTCGGGGTGGTACTGGCGCTGGTCCTTCCCATAGCGATGCACTATGCGCTGTTCTCACCCCAGGGACGGACCCGAGTATGGCGATGGGCCGCCGTAGGCCTGGTCGCGCTTGGCATCCCTCTGTCGATCTCGCGTTCGGCCATCGTGACTGTTTTCGTGGTGATGGCAATGATGGCTATCGTGTGGCCCTGGCGGCACCGATACAACGCGCTGGTCATGGCGGTCCTTGCCACGGCTGTGTTCCACGTGCTGAACCGCGGGGTTCTTGGCACCATCAAGGCTCTCTTCTTGAATGTGGAGAACGACACCAGCATCACAGATCGAATAGCGCGCACAGCCCGAGTGATGCAGTTGTGGTCGGAGCGGCCATGGTTCGGCTGGGGGGCCGGCATGGTCACTCCAGAAGAGTTCCTGCTGCTGGACAACCAGATCTATATGTTCTTGATCGCTGGCGGAGTGATCTGCGTGGCCGGCTTCCTGATCTTCTTCACCGTCCCATACATGCTTGGCCGTACTGTCCGGCTCCGGAGCCGCGACCAAGAGACTCGACACCTCGGACACACGCTTGCCGTCACCATGCCGGCGGCGGTCGTGGCCAGCGGAACCTTCGACTCGTTCGCCTTCTCGACATTTGTCGGCACGATGTGCGTCCTGGTCGGTGCAGTGGGTGCTCTGTGGAGACTTGAGCGGGCCAATGTGTCCGGACCGCCGCAACATGCGGACCCAGCTGACAAGTACGTCACGACGCCCCTGATGGCAGATGTGCGCCTGCGATTGAGGGACGCCCTGGCGGCAGGCCCTCTCCTGACCGCCAGGGCGAGCGGGCGGGCTGCGCCTGACCGCCCACCGGCCGACAAACGAGGGAGCCTTCGTGACGGACCACCCCAAGGACTTTCGCGGACGGGGCACCATGATGGCTGATGGCAAGGTCCCGGTCGCTCAGCATCGCCGCACCTGTGACGGCTCCGGTGGGAGTCTTGGTCGCGCCTGCGACCCGGTCGTCCCGTCATCATCCGAGAGGGCAATGATGCCTCACAGATCACGAAAGCCCGCCATGGCGTGTGCGGTCGTCCTCTTCGTCGCGCTCACCTCGACCGCGTGCAGCGAGCCCGGTCCCGGTGCAGACCCCCGTGGTGGGCCGGCGCCCAGCTCCGGAAATGCCTCGGTGTCGCCGGCTCCGACATCCCAGGAGCCGACTGGTGGGACGCCGGGGGAGGCGCCCACGGAGGTCACCGAGGTGACCGTCGCTGAGACGATCGTCAGCGGCTTGACAACCCCCTGGGACGTCGCGTTCCTGGAAGACGGGTCTGCCCTAGTACCACTGCGGGACTCGGGACAGGTCTTGCGCATTCGCGATGGAGACGTGATCGGCCTGGATGCGGGCGGTCCGGGTGGTGCGGTTCCCCATGTGTTCCACGAGAACGAGGGTGGCCTCCTGGGCATCGCCGTCTCTGACGACCAGCACGTCTACCTCTACTACACCACGAGGGTCGACAACCGGGTTGTCCGCATGACCTTGGAAGGAGCGACGCTGGTCGATCCGGAAGTCATCCTTGACGGCATACCCTCGGGTACCAATCACAACGGCGGACGCGTCGCATTCGGTCCCGACGGCTACCTCTACGTGACTACCGGTGATGTTCGTGAAACACATCTCGCTCAGGAGATCGATAGTCTGGCCGGAAAGATTCTGCGCGTCACCCCACAAGGAGAGCCGGCGCCGGGTAATCCGTTCGGGAATGAGGTCTGGAGCTACGGACATCGGAACGTCCAGGGAATCGGCTGGACGAGGGATGGGCGGATGTATGCCTCCGAGTTCGGCTCGGGCAACTTCGATGAGATCAACCTGATCGAGCCCGGCAACAACTATGGCTGGCCCTACATCGAGGGGTGGGCCGGGGATTCGGAGTACGTCGATCCACTGGTGACCTGGTCTACCGACGAGGCATCGCCGTCAGGCATCGCCGTGACCGATGACGGCATCTGGGTGGCTGCGCTCCGCGGTGAACGACTCTGGTACGTGCCGATGACCGAAGACGGCGACCTGGGCGAACCACGTGACTACCTGGATCTTGGCAGGTTACGTGCAGTGACAGTCACACCGGAGGATGAACTGTGGGTGGTGACGTCGAACACTGACGGCCGAGGGGAGCCGGATGAGCAGGACGACCGGATCGTCCAGCTCGACGTCTCCTAGGGGCTGAGTGCAGCCTGCCGAGTCCCGCCCGGAAGAGCCGAGCGCGCCGAAGCTGACAGCAGTGCCACCAAGGCGACGCGGCTTCGTGCACGGTGCGCGCGGAGCAGGTTCTTCAGCAGTGCGATCACGGTGAACAGGGCACTCGGGAGCGGACCGTGCCATTTCCGGAAGTATCGGACGCGATTCACTTCCAAGAGTGCATAGAGAGCGTCAGAGGTCCCGGAGCCACCGCCCCGGTGACTGACGACGGCGTCGGGAACATAGCGGATGTGTGCGCCGCGGGCGCGGAGCCGGCGGCAATAGTCTGTTTCCTCGGAGTACAGGAAGAAGCGCTCGCTATCCCAAGGTCCCACCTCGTGGACGAGTGCACTGGGTACAACGATGGCCGCGCCGGTCGCCCAGTCGGTCGTGATCGGTCTGTCGTAGGTGGACGGGCGGAGCATGGTCTCGCTCAGCCAGGCCGGCCTGGTGCGCCATCTGGCGCCGAAGAGGGCATCGCCCAGTGAGCCCAGGAGAGCTGGTTCGCGGCGCAGGGAGGTCTGAACACTCCCTCCCTCATCGACGATCCTGGGGACGGCGGCGTCGCCGGGGCCGGCCGCCTCCGCCAGGGTGGCGAGCGCGCCAGGGCCCAGGCGCAGGTCAGGATTGAGGAAGACCGTCCAGCGGGATGCTGGTGCCCTCATCAGAGCGACGTTGATACCTCCGGCGTAGCCGAGGTTCGATCCGGACTCGACAACCTCGACCTGTGGCGCAGCCTCAACCACCGGTGCCAGGTCGTCCGCAGGATCATTGTTCACCACAACGACGCGCCACGAGAGGTGAGCCGCAGCACCGGGCACTGTGGCCAGCAGCCCCGAGACGTCCTCAGCGCTGCGATACGAGACCACGACCAGTAAGCAGTCCAGCATTGGATCTCCATTGCCTCGTGAGGGAGCCCGCAGCGAAGGGGCGCACGTCTACCTTGGCACGATAGCGATTCAGCCGCCGTCGGGATGGACCGTTGGCGCTCGCCCGAGCAGGCAGTCGGCCGCCAGGCGTCGATGCGTGTCAGGCCAACAGTCATCACTCGTCAGAAGACTTCTCTGAGCCACCGTTCCCCGTGGCGAGTGCTGCTGGGGTTATACTCTGGTCTAATCGATCGGTCGACGAGGAACCGTGCGAACCAATGTCCATTGTGAACTGGGTGAAGAAGGGTCCCGCGCGGAAGCTCGCGCGATCGGTCAGCTCCCGCTCACGCGCGAAGAAGATCTCGCTGTTCCGGAGCAACATCCGGCCCGGTTCTCGTGTCCTTCTTGTGGGCGTCTCCCCGAATGACGGCATCGGTACGGAGTCGGCTGTCGAGATCGGACTCCTGGAGCACGCTGACGTGACGTGCCTCGTCTACGAGCCATACGACGGCGAGCTCTGGGGGCGACCCACCGTCCAAGGAGACGCGCGTGACCTACCCTTCCCGGACGCATCTTTTGACTACGTGGTGAGCAATGCGGTGATCGAGCACGTCGGAGGCCCGGAGGGCGCTCGGAAGATGATTACCGAGTCGGAGCGGGTCGCGCGGATCGGCTACCTGCACACGACCCCCAACCGGTGGTTCCCGATCGAGCCGCACGTCATGCTGCCATTCCTCCACTGGCTGCCTGAGAAAGCGCGTCGTCGCGCGTTTGCTGCTGTCGGTTTCAACAGGTACACGCGCGAGAACTACTGGCTCTTCTCCAAGCGCACTCTCAGGAAGCTGGGCACCCAGGCATCGCGATGTACGGGTCTATGGCCGGCGATGACCCTGGTAGCCCATCCTTACCCGCTCGATCGCGGTGCTCGGACCCAGCTCCGTCCGAGCAGCAGTCCATAGCGGTGGGTCCGGACCCTGCCCGCCGAGCGGGCACCATGTCCGTGGCGCTCCTGGGAGCTCCCCGGCGCCGCCACGCTGCAGCCGGCACCCTGGAGCCTCTCCATGAGGACGGCTACGCAGGGGGCCCGAAGGACAGATACCAGTCCTTCCGTGGAGCGCCTGTAGTAACCTCGGGCCGACCGAGCGGATCTAGACCCGATGGGTGGTTCGGTATGACGTCTGGGACTCCTTCGTACCCGCGGGACGGGTCCGTCGAGTTCCAGAGCCGGCACGTTCCTGTACTGGAGGAGCTCCCAGCATCAGCAGCGGGTGCGGTCATCATTCCCGTCCACGACGAGTCCGCGGTGATTGCACGCACGCTGCGGTCCCTTGCCCCGCTGTCGGCAGTGGATGGCATCGAGGTCATCGTCGTGTGTAACGGATGCACCGACAACACGGCAGACATCGCGCGGAGATTCGCCGGTGTCCGCGTCGTCGAGATCCCGGAGCGGTCGAAGACGGCCGCGCTCAACGCCGGAGACGAGGCAGCCACGACCTGGCCACGGTTGTACCTCGACGGTGACATCGAGATCGACCCGCACAGCGTGCTCGCAGTCTTCGGAGCCCTCGGACAGGCCGGCGTTCTCGCCGCGCGCGCCCGTTACGTCTACGACGCGACGGACGCCAGCATCCCAGTGCGGGCGTATCACCGTGCTCGCAGCCGTATCCCAGCGCCTCCGACGCGCCTGTGGGGTGCCGGAGGGTATGCCACCAACGAAGCAGGGCATCGGCGCTTCGGTCGGTTCCCCGACGTCATCGCAGACGACTCGTGGTTCGACCAGCAGTTCGATGACAGCGAGAAGCAGGTTGTCCCTTCGATGCCGATGCGTGTCCGTACCCCAGAGAAGCTCGCGGAGCTTGTTGCGGTCCTCTCCCGGCGACGCCGTGGCTATCTCGAGCTGGACGCTGTCCCCGAAGGCTCCGCGCGAGGTCGTGCCGTGCTCGCATCGGCACGCGGGCCGCGGACTGCGTTCGACGCCTTTTGGTACGTGCTCATCACACTTGCGGCGCGCTGGCGCGCCGCCCGGATGATCCGACGTGGCACGCGAGGTTGGGAGCGCGATGCCTCCAGTCGGAAGAAGAGTGGAGATCGCTGATGAGCGTCCGTCTGGACGAACAGCCGGTGGACTATGAATGCTGCGTGGTAGGTGCAGGCCCGGTAGGCCTCACGTTCGCGATGGAGGCGGCGGACGCTGGCCTGCGCGTACTGCTGGTCGATGCTGGGGACAGGTCCTCGGCCAAGCAGCCCGTCACCCCGTTCCCGGGCCAGGCCACGCACATCGTCGATCCGGCTCGGCACGCACCGCTCGAGCTGGCAGTCCGCCGCGGTCTCGGTGGGACAGCGCGGATCTGGGGTGGCCGCATCGTGGCGTTCGAGCCGATCGACTTCGAGCAGCGCGACTACGTCCCGGACAGCTCCTGGCCGATCACGGTGGACGATGTGGTCCCGTGGTACGACGCCGCCGCGCGCCACCTCGACTGTGGTCCCCCCGTGTTCCGGTCCGAAGCTACCGACTGGCCAGGCCTGACCAGCTTCGAGATGTCGAACCTGGAGCGGTGGGTGCGCCAGCCGCGGCTGGACCGCCGGCTAGCCGCACGAGTCCTCGCTCACCCGCAGATCACGACCTTGTGGGACACACGTGTGGTCGACATGGATGTCACTGCCGACGGAGCCGTGAGAGTGCTCGTGGCCGAGCACGAGGGTGCACGCATCCGGCTGCGGGCCGAACACTATGTCCTGGCCATGGGGGGTCTGGAGGCCACCCGGTTCCTGCTCGACGTGCAACGGCGTCTGCCCGAGTGGTTCGGTGGCGTGGATGGTCCGCTCGGCCGCTACTACATGGGGCACGTCACCGGCAGCGTCGCAAACATCGTCCTGGACCAGCCTGAGCGGGTGAGCGACCTGGACTTCGTGCGGGACGCCAGCGACTCCTACATCCGGCGCCGCTTCACCCTCACCGAGGACGTGCAACGGGCGCATCGCGTCCTCAACACCAGCTTCTACCTCGACAACCCGGCGTTCTACCAGCATGAGCACGGGAACCCGACGCTCTCGGCGGTGTTCCTCGCGATGACCGTCCCTCCACTCGGTCGACGCATGGTGGCGGAGCGCATGCGCCTCCGTCACATCGGCCCGCGTCCATACCGTGTGGCCAAGCACCTGCGAAACGTCCTGCGGAAGCCCTTGCGGGTGGTCTCCGATGCCCTCTCGATCCTCCGTGGCCGATATCTGTCGAAGGTGCGGAAGCCAGGCTTCATCCTGCACAACGATGCCGGTCGGTATGCCATCCACTATCATGCCGAGCAGCTGCCCAATCCTGACAGCAGGCTCACCGTGCACGCCGATCCTGACGGGGTTGCGGTGCTTGACATCGACTTCAGGTATCTGGACGCCGACATCGAGTCCGTCATCCGATGCCATGAGCTTCTCGACGCGGACCTGCGCGCGGCCGGGCTCGGGCACCTCGAGTACCTCGCGGACACCGCCGAGGAGGTGCGCGACCTGCTGTGGAAGCAGTCCAGCCACGGTCTGCACAACATCGGCTCCACCCGGATGAGCACCGATCCCGCTACCGGCGTGGTGGACCCCGACCTGCGCGTGCACGGCACCAGCAACCTCTACATCGCTTCGACCAGCGTGTTTCCCACGTCAGGTGAGGCGAACCCGACCTTCTTCGCGGCGGTGCTCGCGGTGCGGCTCGCTCATCACCTGGCCGAGGGACGTGCAGCGGTCGAGGCGACTGCCGCGGAACCGGCGGAGCCGGTCACGGGCTGACGTCTCCACCGTTCCGCGCTCATAGAAGGTCGCGCCGCGCGTCCGTGTCGAAGACCTCAACACGAAGACCCGAACCGAGGAAGGCGAACGCGATCAGCCCGTCGTCGAATGCCTCTCCGGGCTCCGGCGGAGCCACGATCCGCGCTCCCCGTGACGTGAGCTCGGCCGTCGAGTCGCGCACATCGTCGGCGCGGAAGGCCAGATGGTGCAGACCGCCACCGGTGCGCTGCATGAACGCCATCAGCGGCGACTCTGGGGAGCTTGGCTCGATCAGCTTGATATCGAGGGACCCATCACGTGCCATGAACTGCACGAGGACTTGCTGTCTCGTGTTCTCCACAACTGCCGTGCGTGGCGCATAGCCGAGCGTGCGCTCCAGCATCTCGCGTGCCTTTGCGATGTTCGCGACCGCGAGGCACACGTGGTCCAGACGCATGTTGTCGACCATGGTCAGGACGCTACTGGCCACCTGTGCGAGCCACAACTGGTCAGCCCTGCGCCCCTGCTTCTCACCGCTGCCACGCCGTCACACCGCCTGCTCCGGCGGCAGGTACGCCGCCGCCTGCACCCGGAACAGGTCCGCGTACTGACCGCCTGCGGCCATCAGCTCCTCGTGCGTACCGTGCTCGGCCACCTCCCCGTCGTCCATCACGTAGATGCGGTCGGCGGAGCGCACGGTGGAGAACCGGTGGGAGATGAACAGCGCGGTACGCCCCTGCAGCGTCTGCCGCAGGCTCGCGAACAGCTCGTGCTCGGCCCGGGGGTCCAGTGCTGCGGAGGGCTCGTCCAGGATCACCAACGGTGCGTCCCGGTAGTAGCCGCGCGCGATCGCGACCCGCTGCCACTGTCCGGCGGAGAGGTCGCGCCCGCCGGCGAACAACCGGGACAGCGGGGTGGCATAGCCCTCCGGCATCGACTCGATCGCCGCCGCGGCCCCCGAGGCGTGAGCCGCACGCCGCACCCGGTCCGGATCGGGCGGGGTGGTCACGTCCCCGGTGGCGATGTTGTCCTCCGCGCTGAGCGCATATCGCACGAAGTCCTGGAAGATCACCGCGATCCTGGACCGGACGCTGGTCAGCGACCACTCCCTGATGTCCGTCCCGTCCCAGCGGAGGGCACCCTCGTCGGGTTCGTACAGCCCGGCGAGCAGCTTGGCCAGCGTGGTCTTCCCGGAGCCGTTCTCCCCCACGAGCGCCACCACCTCACCGGCCCGCAGCTGCACGGAGGCACCGTTCACCGCCGGCCGGTCCGCGCCCGGGTAGGTGAACGAGACCGCGTCGGCCGACACCACACCGAAGCCCTCCGGCGCCTCCGGCCCGCGGTTCTCCTCGCGGGCGGGCTCAGCGAGCCGGAGGAAGGCGTCCAGGTCCTCGAGGAACAGGCCGGACTCGAAGATCTGCTGCACGCCGGCGAACAGCGCCTGGATCTGGGTGGCGAGCATCCGGATCGCCACGATCGCCGCGCCCGCACCGGCAACGGTCACCTGGCCCGCCAGGATCATCCACACCAGCGCGGCGAGGGTGAGCACCAGCACGACGGCGGAGCCCAGGTTTCCGAGGACGGAGAGGGTGGCACGTCGGCGTAGGTGGCGGGCGAGGTCGCTCAGGTACGCGCCGTAGACGGCGCTGAACCGGGCGTGCAGCCACGAGCCCAGCCCGAACGCCCGGACCTCCTTGGCCTCCTCCCGCCCGGTCTGCACCAGGGTCAGGTACTGGCGCATCCGCAGCGCCGGCGTCTGCCGCACCGAGAAGTCGAACTCCAGCCTGCTCTCCCGCCGGCTGGAGAGCAGCACCGGTATCCCGCCGACCACCAGCAGCGGCAGCAGCAACGGGCTGATGCTCACCAGGGCGGCGCCCACACCGATGCTCGCAGCCAGCGCCCCGCCCATCGTGATCAGCCCCTGGGTCACCTGGTAGGGCCGGGACAGGGCGTTCGACTGCACCCGTTGCAGCCGGTTGAAGAACTCCGGGGACTCGAAGCTGGCCAGTCCCACACCGGTGGAGACCTCCAGCACCTGGTCCCACATCGATCGGGCCACCAGCTCGCCGAGCAGCCGCTGCATGTGTCCCCGGACGGCACCGATGATCGAGGTGGCCGCGGTGAGCGCCGCGAGCAGCACCACCGGTACCCAGAGCGCTGCCGTCGCCTCGGCGCCGGCCTCCAGTCCGAGCACCGCCTCCAGCACCGCCTGCACCGCCAGCACCTGACCGGCCAGCGCCAGGGCGGCGGTGATCTGCAGCACCAGCAGGCCCACGAACAGACCCCGACCAGAAGCCCACACCAGCCGCACGCTGGTACGGACCAGCTGGGACAGCCGCCCGAGCGACTTGCGCCGCGACCGCGCCTGGGCACGCAGCGCGACCGGGTCGACCATGTCGCCCTCGGAATCCGCCATCCGCGATCTCCTGCCGCCGGTACCGGTTCTCATTCAACCAAGAGAGCGCCGATAATGTCCGGGATCGGAGCACGATTCGGTCGGCGGGCACCGCGGCTTCACGCCCGTTCACATCGGGCTCGCCGATCGGCCCCGCACGGGAGGTTTCGGTGGGAGGATGGTGCCTCCCGCCGAGGAGCCCGCGATGAGCGCGTACCCGACCGACCCGCCGCTGGAGTGCGACCTGGTGATGAAGGGCGGGATCACCTCCGGGGTGATCTACCCGAGGGCGGTGTGCGAGCTCGCCAAGACCTACCGGCTGCGCTCGGTCGGCGGTGCCTCCGCCGGGGCGATCGGCGCCGCCGCGGCAGCGGCCGCCGAGCTCGGCCGAGCCACCGGCGGCTTCACCGAGCTGGAGCGCATGCCACAGGACATCACCGCACCCTCACCGGCCGGCGGTTCGGTGCTGTTCCGGCTGTTCCAGCCCACCCGGATGGCCGCTCCGCTGTTCGGTCTGCTGGCCGCGTCGATGAAGAAGGGGCTGGCGCGCACCCTCGCGGTGCTCGGCGCGGTGCTCGCGGGCTTCTGGTGGTCGCTGCTCCTCGGCGCCGTGCCCGGCGTCGTGCTCGCCATCATCGCCGGCCAGGCCGCTGCCGGCGGTGGCCGCTGGGCAGGAGTCGCCGCCGCCATCGTGCTCGCCGCGGTGGGCGCGGCGTGCGCGCTGCTGCTCTCCGCCGTCGCTCTGGTCGGCCGGCTGACCGGCTGGGGCATGTGCACCGGCATGCCCGGTGTGGGGGCCAAGGGTGCACCAGCCCTGACCCCGTGGCTGCACGAACGCCTGCAGACCATGGCCGGTCGCACCCCCCAGGAGGCACCGGTAACCTTCGGTGATCTCGCCGAGGCGGGCATCACCCTGCGCACGATGACCACGAACGTGACCCGGCACGAGCCGATGAGCATGCCCTGGGCCTCCCGCGAGTACTACTTCGACGCCACGGTGATGGCCGAGTACTTCCCGACCGACGTCGTCACCTGGCTCACCCAGCGCCCGCCGCAGGTGAGCACCCAGCGGGACCGGTGGGACGCCGTCCTCGATGCCTGCGCCCGGGAGCGCGGGCTGTACCCGATGCCCGCACCGGAGCAGGTGCCCATCCTCCTCGCCACCCGGCTCAGCCTGAGCTTCCCGGTGCTCATCTCGGCCGTGCCGCTGCTCGCCGTGGACTTCTCCCGGGAGGTGAACACCTCCTTCCGGACCAAGGCGACGCAGTGGTTGGCCGCGCACCCCGAGGCCGGACCGGCCGAGGTGCTGGCAGCGCTGGGGAGCCGTCCGGAGTTCGTCGAGAACTGGTTCACCGACGGCGGGCTCTGTGCGAACCTGCCGGTGCACTTTTTCGACTGCCCGCTGCCCACCCGGCCCACGTTCGCGATCAACCTCGGGCAGTACCCGCCGGGCACCCCGGCGGACCCGGACCCGGCCAAGAACGTCTACCTGCCCACGAACAACATCGGCGGCGGGCGGCGCACCTGGCGCCACCTGCCCACCACCGGGCTGGGTGGCCTGTTCGGCTTCCTCAACGAGCTCGTGGAGACCGCCCGCGGCTGGGTGGACGAGGCACAGCTCGTGCTCCCCGGCTACCGCGACCGCGTGGTGCTGATCAAGCACACCCAGGACGAGGGCGGGATGAACCTGACCATGCCGCCGGAGGTGGTCACCGCGCTGGCCGACCGGGGCCAGGCCGCGGCCGGCCGGCTGGTCGAGGTGTTCGCCGGCTCCGCACCGGGCCGCACCCCGGCGCACGGCTTCGACAACCACCGCTGGATCCGGATGCGCACCGCCGGGGCCGGGCTGGAGCAGTGGCTCGCCGGCTGGCAGCGCGGCTACGCCACCGACGCCGCCGGTGCCACGCCCTACCCCGAGCTCGCCGGTCCCGGAGCGGACGGTCCGCTGCCCTCCTACCGGCCCTCGCCGCAGCAGCGCGAGCAGCTGAACACCGTCACCGGCGAGGTGCTCGCCCTCGCCCGGGACTGGCCCACCGGTGCCCTGCTCACCGGGGCGCCGCGACCCACACCCCGGCTGCGGCTGGTGCCCGAGGAGGGGGTGGCCACCCTGCACGGCGCCCCGTCCACCGCGGGTGTGCCCAGCACGGTGGCCAGCATCATCACACCTGCAACGACCAGGCCCGCACCCCGCCGATGATCCCGGCGCTGTTCGGCACGATCACCACGTCGTCGCCGAGCTTCTCCACCACCTGCGGGGTGAGCCGGCGGGAGTTGCCGCCGCCCAGGTACAACCGGTCCCACAGGTACACCGGCCGCAGCGCCTCCACCACCCGACGGATCCTCCGCGACCACATCGCATCCCCGAGGCGGAGCCGCTCGTGCTCACCGACGTACTCGTCGTAGGTCAGCCCCCACCGGACCGGAGACTGGGAGAGCTCCTGATGAGGAGCCAGCACTCCGCCGTCGAAGATGGCGTTGCCCAGCCCGGTACCGAAGGTGAGCATGAGCTCCAGACCGGCCCCGGCCACCACCCCGGCCCCGTGCACCTCCGCATCGTTGAGCACCAGCGCCGGCAGCCCCAGCTCCCGCTCCATCGCCGCCCGCATGTCGAAACCGGCCCAGGCGTCCACCAGCTCGGGCAGCACCCGGGTGCGCGGGCCCGCCTTGGTCACGTAGTGCGGTGTGGCCACCACCACCCCGTGCCGGATCATCCCCGGCATGCCCACGGTCACCCGGCCCGCCTCCGGCAGCTTCCCGGCCAGGTCGCCGATCAGGGAGACCAACCGGTCCGGGGGCAGCGGGTAGGGCGTGGCCGCCCGAACCGGCTGGGCGTGCATCGTCCCGGCGGCGTCGAGCACCGAAGCCTTGATGCCGCCACCGCCGCAGTCGACGGCGAGCGTGGGCGGGGTCTGCTGCACGTGGGCACCATACCGCCCGGGGTGTGGTGGACTGTGGACCGTGGGCGAGGACGACGGTGCAGGCAGCGGGCCGCGGAAGCACGCGGAGCCCCTCGGTGGGCGCGTGCGGGTGCGCCTGGACATCGCCTACGACGGTGCCGGGTTCTCCGGGTGGGCGAGCCAGCCCGGGCTGCGCACCGTGCAGCAGGAGATCGAGGACGCCCTGGCCCGGGTGCTCCGCCTGGACCCACCGCCGCGGCTGACCGTGGCCGGTCGTACCGATGCCGGCGTGCACGCCCGCGGCCAGGTCGCCCACGTGGACCTGCCCGCCGACCGCTGGCACGCGGCCCCGGGGCGCAGCGACCGCACCCCGGCCCAGGCGCTGGCCCACCGGCTCGGCGCGGTCCTGGCCCCCGACGTGGTGGTGCACGCCGCCGGGGAGGTACCGGAGAGCTTCGATGCCCGGTTCTCCGCGCTCTGGCGCCGCTATGCCTACCGGATCAGCGACGGGCTGGCCACCCGCGACCCGCTCGTGCGCACCAGCGTGCTCTGGCACCGGCGCGGCCTCGACGAGCAGCTGATGAACGCGGCAGCGCACCTGCTCACCGGGGAGCACGACTTCGCCGCCTACTGCAAGCCGCGCGAGGGCGCCACCACCATCCGCACCCTCGAGGAGCTCACCTGGCGGCGGGACGAGCACGGCCTGGTGGTCGCCCACGTGCGCGCGGACGCGTTCTGCCACTCGATGGTGCGGGCACTCGTGGGCGCCTGCCTGGCCGTGGGGGAGGGGCGCCGCCCGGTGGAGTGGCCGGCGGCGGTGCTGCGCGCCGGGGTGCGGGACTCCGCCGTCCAGGTCGCCCCGGCAGCCGGCCTCACCCTGGAGGAGGTCGGCTACCCGCCGGAGCAGCACTACGCCACCCGGGCCCGCCAGGCGCGCGCCGTACGTACGCTGTCGTAGCCAGCCGGCGACGGCGGAGCTCACCCGGGCAGCATCGTCCTACCGGGGATCGTCACTCGCCCGGTCCTCCCGGGGAAGCGTCTCCTCCGGGGCGAGCGCGTCTGCCGGCGGTCGGCCGTCCTCGTCGAGCAGGTGCATCGCCGCCTCCTCGGCCGTCGCTGCGCCACCCGCCACACCGACATCGTCGGCCTCGTCGGCCTCCGGTCCTTCTTCGAGGCGTCCGGCACGATCAGGCTGCCGGGCTGGATCCGGTGGCCCCGCCTCGTCCGCCTCCTCCGCTGCGAGCTCCTCGTCCATCGGCTCACCGACCGCCTCCTCGTAGGCGGTCTCGCCCCAGCGCGGCCCGTGCGGTCGCTCCGGCGGGGAGTAGCCCTCGTCCAGGCGGTCCTCGGCGCCCCGGTCCTCCAGGGTGTCCTCCAGCGGCAGCTGGTCGGAGTCCGGTGCGGGTCCTGGGTTGGTGTCGTCGGTGGAGCTCATGTCTCCACCGTGGCACTCGGCCGGTAGACTCGCACCAGCAGGAAGAACCTCCGGGCTGTGATGCGGTGCGGCGCGGTGAACGTGACCAAGATCGCGTCCGGGCCGGCCGCGGGAGCTTTGACCGCTCCACGGGCCACGGAGTACTCTTGTGCTTCGTTGTGCGTCCACTCGCTGGTCGGTGCCTCCCACTCACCGCATCGCGTGACCGGAGGACGCTCACCAACGTTGAAGTGACCGAAGGGCTCGTTCCCGACGGCGCGGGCAGCCGTCCGCGGCCGGCGACGTGCCCTACAGACCAGCAGAGGAACTACGACCGTGCGTACGTACACCCCCAAGCCCGGCGATACCGAGCGCACCTGGTA